>CAMKRB010000050.1 GCA_946415045.1 uncultured Myxococcales bacterium | reverse complement strand
GAGAAAATTCAAGCCCCCTTTTTAAACTGTCCTTGACTTGGGGTACACTTCAGGGGTGTGCGCGGGGGCACACCCCCTACCCGCTGCGGCGCGTAGCCGCGAAAAATATGTGCTTACGGCCGCAGACCGTCAAAAACGGCTGAATAGTTACCGTGATTCAGATTCAAGGTGAGATTCGAGAGAAAAAGGATATTTCATGTCACTTTACGCATACGATATTTATTCGGGATACATCGAAGACACGCTGAACGTGCTGGGATCGCGCGATATGACGCTGGTCGAACGCTATGCACGGCTTGGCGATTTTTCGCAGCATTCGCTCGGTCTGCCCTCGGAACTGATGGAAGGATGCGCCGATGCGATTAATGAGCTGATCATGGATCCGCCCGAAACGCTCACGACTCCGGCACAGGCCATCGCAATGCTGGTGATCATGCGCGACGCCGGACAACGCCGCTTCCGCATCATTACCGATGGGCGTCACGACGACCGGCTCGCCCCGGTTTTCGCGCACCTCAATCATCCCGAGTATTGCAGCGATTTCATTCACAGCGCCATCGCGAACTATACGTCGCCTTGCGCCGATGTGGACTGGGGATTTCTGGATGTGAACCAGGTCGAGGCGCTTTTGCTCGATGCCATGGGCGACGACAGCTTTAAAGTCACCAAAACCGCCGTCATTGCTGGCCGTCTTTCACACATGGCGCGACCGGATGCCGAACATGCGCTCATCGATGTCGGCATCGAAACCCAAAACTCCATCTCACACAACATCGACTATCTGATTCTGGGATCGAAAGGCACCGGCGGCACCAAGCACGATAAAGTCCAGAATCTCAAGGATTCCGGCCGAAAAATCACGGTTCTCGACGAAGCCGGATTCGACAAGCTGCTGCTCTCTCCCAAACGCCCGCCCGAAGACTGGAACTCGCAGACGAAGGAAAATTTCGAGGAACTCGTGCGTTCCCTGCGCCATATCTGGGCATTTGATCTCGATCTGTATTGCATGTCGTTCAGATATGACGAGGAAGAGAATAGTATCTAGCTTTCCTCGTTGGTCGCGGCGCTTTTTGTAGCGATCCTTATGAAATATCAGGGCTACAGCATTAAAAAAATGCTATGTTTCACCAGTGTGGATATAGCGTTACCCCGATACGAGTGAGATACTGGCAAAGAGCGCCGAGCATCGAGCGTCGAGTTGGCCAATGAGCACTCGAGGCTCATTACTCATCGCTCGTGGCCGCAAAGCAGACAACTTATTTTTTCATATCCACGATCGTTAAACAGAGCCTAAAAAAAGTGTAATGAACGCTGTAGCCGTTCAATATCAATAGCCCCCGGTTGGAGCCGCATGCGACTACCGGGGGCTCAGAGCGTTCCCCCACTTCTTTTCCCAATTTTTTGCCAGCCCAAAGGGCTGGCAAAAAATTGGGGGAGGGAGGGATAATAAGCCTTTTTTACCCCCGGCTCTGCCGGGGGCTATTGATATTAAAGCCCTAGCGGGCTTATGTACGGCTGAATAATAACCGTTTTTTTACGGCGATCCTTATAAAATATCATCTCGCCTTTAAACTGAATGCAATCGGTGCTAAACTCGAATCGCATCTGTGTGTGTGTCCTTTTGTCTTTTTGAGGTTAGTATGAAAAAATCCTGTTTATTTGTTATGGCATCGGTCGCATGTCTGGTCTGTGCCTGTGCCGAAGAAAAAGCTGAAGTCAGAGTCGAGAACGAACCTTGTGTGGATCGCTGCGAAGATAACGTCATGAAGTATTGCAACGGATCCAAAAGCGATTGTTCGTTTGGATGCAATGCGGAAGGCAATGGGTGTGCGACGCAGGCATCCTCATGTACCCCGGGATGCAAAAACGGCATATTTACCAAATGCAAAGGCGGCGCCGCCGAAATCGTGAACTGCCCGACAGGCCAGTGCAATGCCGCAGGAACAGCCTGTGGAGAGCAGCAGTCAGATGTGTGCAAGCCGTCGTGCAGCAACAATGTCGCGACCGTATGTAACGGCGGCGTTGCCTCGACCCAGCAATGTACGTATGGATGCCGTGGGAGCGCGTGCGCGACATCGCCCAAATGCACCCCGAGCTGCAAAGATGGCGTCGCGACCTTGTGTGACGGCGATGTGCCCACGACCAAGGAATGCCCCAATGGCTGCAATGCGACAAACGACGGCTGCCTGATTGGCGGCGGTGGCGAGTGTGAACAAGCCACCAAATGCAACGGCAATGTGCTGACGGTATGTGACGTTTCGGCAGGTTTCAAGCGCGAATTCAGTTATAATTGCGCCGATTATCGCCAGGAATGCACAACCGTAAACGGCATAGATGACTGCCGCGACACGTGCACCACCCCCGGCGAGACCAAAAAACAATGCAATCAGGGATCGTTCAGTGGATCCTATACGCTCGACTACGTCTGCACTCAGGGGGCAGACGGCCGCAATTACTGGCTGCGCAACGATGCCAGCGAAAAACCCTGCAATTCCGGCGAAGCATGCAACGCCACCTTTACGGCCTGCGCCCTCTCCGAATCCTGCAATCCTGCCAGCTATCAGGCTTCATGCACCGACAACATCGCCAAAACCTGCAACACATTCGAAACCGTCCAATATGCCAACTGCACGCTGCAGGGCAAAACATGCGTTAAAACCACCAGCACCACGGCCGAATGCATCGACAACGACATGAGCTGCACATCCATCGGTGCCAAGAAAACCAAATGTGGCATCAGCGAATCGACCAAACAGCCCGTCTCGGTCGTCTATACGTGCACGCTCGATAACGCCGGCAACATGTATTATCTCAACCCCAAAAACGAAGCCTGCGGCAACTACGGCTGCGAAGAAAGCACCGGAAAATGCGTAACCATCGATAACGAAGAGGGCCAAAAATGCGACCCCAACACCTATTATCAGCACTGTAACAGCACCCGTGCAATTTACTGCGCCAAAACCACCAATCAAGTCGCCGCCCTGGAATGCAACGATCCTACGGATCCTGGCTACGAATGCCTCACCGTACACAACAGCAAATACGATGTGTACGTCGATTGCTTCTCGGCCGAAAAAGACAGTTGTACAAACGAAGGATCCGTGCGGCAATCGCAAGGCGACACGGGCGTCTTTACCCACGAATGCTCTCGCGCCAGCGACGGCAATTTGTATTGGGCAGAGATTAACTTCGTCGAAAACTAAGTATTCAGCCTGTTTTTTTTTCCTGTTCGCGCGGCTATCTGCGATACGCCGCGCCAAAGCCGCTATCGTGCCGATACGCGGCTTTTTTTGTATGCTGTCAGCTGTGCAGCGCGCCGCCAAACGTCCGGAAAGCCGTCTCTGCGCCGTATGCGCAGGCATAGGCGCAGGGCGGGCCGTATGGTGCGCAGCACCATAGGCCGCCAACATAAAACCACACCACGTGTGTGCAAGTGTGGTTCCATCTACGCCAAAAGTTAAGCATTGACGCCAAAAAATGCGCCTTTAACTTTGATTTGCATGCAACAACGATTAAACTATGGATGTCTTGTGCTACTGTGGAGGTAAGTATGGCAAAGAATGACAAACTATTGATATCATGTATGGTTGCGGCACTGTTTGCGGCCTGCGGGTGCTCAGATAAAAACAACTCCTGCGAGTCTTCTGAAGACTGCGGCGATACCAATATCTATATGTGTAATCTCGATGGTGTCTGTGTCGAAAAGCCGGATGCGCACTGCAATAACCTGGTAAAAGATGCCGATGAATCGGATATCGACTGCGGTGGTGCAGCATGCGCCAAATGCGTGAACAACAAAAAATGCAATAACGAGAACGATTGCGGTTCGGGCTATTGCAATGACAAGAAAGTCTGCACGCCCATGGCATGCGACAACAACGAGGTATGCAGCAAGTTTGGCGGCACATGCGACTTCGAGGCGGGCGTATGCGTCACGTGCAGCGACGGCATCAAGAACGGTGAGGAACCGGACGTCGACTGCGGCGGCACATGCTCGACCAAATGCGAGGGCGGCAAAGCATGTAATGAGCATAAAGACTGCGTGAACGGATTCTGCGATAACAACGTCTGCTCCAAACAAGCCGCAGAAACAGCGGATCCCAATGTGCTGGTAATCAACGAGGTTTTCGACAGCTCAGCTTCCAGTGATCCATTCCCGCTCAACGACGATCACGATGCATGTGAGTTCATCGAAATTGCCAACACGAGCGACAAAAGCGTCAAAGTAGACGGACTTTCGATCGAAATGAAGCGCACCGACGACGAGAAGAAAAAGACGACGAACATTCCGCTCAGCGGTGTCATTCCGGCCAAAAACCTGCTGGTCGTGCACACATGCGATGCGGATGATCTGCTGCTGCCGGAAGATGCACTCAGTCTTTGGATGGCCACTCAGGAAACGACTGCAGACGGCAAAACAAAGATTTCCAGAAAGTTTTCAATCACGAGCACTGCCACCTATGAGATGGCAATTGTAAGCAGCACAGCCAGAACAGAACCCATCACCGTTGATATCAGTGCAACGAAGAACAAAACCTCCTATAACCGCAATCCGGAATTCAATGCCGATGGATCGATCATCTTGTCGACAAGCCTTGAAGGCGCTGCGTTTGCATCCCCCGGCTATTGCATGAACGGCGGCACCTATTCCAACAACTGTCAGGACGGAATACCACTCGGCGGTGTGACGCTCACAGCATGTAGTGCGGGCGGTGCACAGTGTACAGCGGAACACTTCGTCTGTTCTGCCGATAAAGACGAACGCGACAGCAGCGGCTACTGCATCCATGAGTGTTATGATAGCGGCGACTGCGACGCCATGGGAGATAATTGGGGCTGCTTCAGATTCGAAATGCTCGATCCGAATTTCGATCCGGATAACTTCGATCCGGATAGCGGCGAACCCGGCATTTGTGTATCCTACGAGAATAAATTCCGGGATATTATGGAAACCGACGTGGATTGCGGATGTGTAGGCTGCACAGCCAGAGATTATGAGGACATGCCAGCCGAATATAAGTGCGGTGCCGGCAAGAGCTGTAAAAACAACGAAGACTGCATCTCCGGCGAATGCACTGGCGGCGTTTGCAAAAAAGCAAATGCGGCAGATCTGTCAAGCCTGATCATCAATGAAGTCATGAGCGAACCGAAAACAAGCAGCCCATTCGATCTGCAAAGCAGCGGCAAACAGTGTGATTTCGTCGAGATCATCAATACTTCCGATCTGGCCATGGATTTGGATGGCACAACGCTCAATTACGTTCGTGTGGATGAAGGTCATGGCCCTGAAAACACCAAAGATGTTAAAGATATTGAACTGACCGGCACCATTCCGGCAAAAGGCGCTTACCTTATCCTCGGCAATTGCTATGGGATGACGCTGCCAAATGATGTGAACATACAGCATGCTTCAACAGACAATTTCCTCACAGCAAGCCCTGCCACATACGAACTGAAACTTGTACAGGGCGAGAATATGAGCGAAACGGTCACCTATAATCCTGCAGGTTCGGGCTATTCAGCAAACCGTGAAACAGACCGCGATCCCGCCAGCGCGCTGAAATCCAATAAAGACAGGGGCGGCGAATACAAAAACACCCCCGGCTATTGCGATAATGGCGGCATCTTCAGTGCGAATTGCAGGGTCGAAGATACATGCAGCAACAACGAAAAAGACGGTACCGAAAGCGATACCGATTGCGGCGGCAAATGCGCCAAATGCGCGAACGGCAAAACATGTCATCTGCATACCGACTGTGATTCCAGTTTCTGTGATTTCGAGGCCGACGGCATCGGTGTTTGCGCTGAGTTTGTATGTCATGAAGACGATGAATGCGGCGGCGATTCCAATCCGGGGGATTGGCATTGCGTGAATCAGGAATGCGTCAAATGCGATGACGGCAAGAAAAACGGCTATGAAACCGATACCGATTGCGGCGGTCCCCATTGCGGTGCCTGTGATATCGGTCAGAGTTGCAAAGAGCCTTCAGACTGCATTTCAAACGAATGTACCGGAAACATTTGCAGCGGCGAGAAACCACAGCCTGCCGCGCTGTCAGACCTTTCCATCAATGAGGTCATGGGTTCTCCAAAGAGCGGGATGTACTTTGCAATTCAAACATCTACGTCACAGTGCGAATTTATAGAAATCATCAACCATAACCAGAAAGCTGTTTCTGTGGATGGTATTTTGGTCTTTTATAAGAAAGCAACGGATACTGCAGATAAGGCAAAATCTATAGCTTTGTCGGGGAATATTCCTGCAAAAGGCGTTCTGGTTTTATCAGAAAAAGCGATTCCAATGCCATCTGATGGCGTCAATTTGCCAACGATGGGAAGTATACTCACAAATGGATCAGCTTATAATATCTGGCTGGCAGATGCTTTAGGAAACACAGGAAGCGAAGTCAATCGTGCTGCATTAAGTTCGCCAAATGGTAAGTCGCAGAATCGCAGCGCAGATTATAATACCGAAGATGTGGATTTGAAATGGCATGATGCCGTCTCAGGTATGGGATTACTCAATTCCCCAGGCTATTGCGTCAACGGTGGTCTGTTCAGTCAAAACTGTAAGACTGAATCATCACCTGTATCAAAGCTCTTCATCAATGAAGTCATGCTGTCCCCAAAACTGAGTGGTGTACCCTTTAATCCAGTACAAAACATCAATGGCTGTAAATTCATTGAGATCGTAAATCTCGATGCCGATAATGAATACGATCTGGATGGTCTGGCCGTTGTCATTGAAAACATTGAGGATTCCACAGCCAACAAGACAGTTATCCCGCTGGAAGGTTCCATTCTGGCCAACAGCGCATTCGTCATCTGGTCATCCTCTTGTACAACCAGAATCGAGCTCCCAACCGGTGTTCAATCGATGGTTTCCGCAGACCTCGAATCCGTGCTGATGAGCCATGAATTGGGTATCAGCGTGGAATCCTTTGGCGAAGATGCACCGGAATCGCCCCATAACTTCACCTTTATTTGGGAAAAGAAAGAATCGGGGGATGGCATTTCCGAGACGCATTATCAGGATCGCAATCCGGATGCTTCCATTGCTCAGCATACTGCAGTTGGAGCGGAAGGCTGGAATGCTTCTCCGGGATACTGCATCAACGGTGGCCTGTTCAGTCAAAACTGCGCAGCACCAACGAGCACACCATAATCCCAAACCTGCAGTTTTCGCGGGTTTATCAAAGCCGGATTTCATATCCGGCTTTTTTTGTGCGCTCAAAACCCTCAATAATTATCCCGGTTTCAAATCCATGATACATTGATACCAGCGCATGGAACCAGGCTATGGTGCGCCGGATTTGTTCTATTTTTTGGGATTTGAAATGAAACCACGGCTAATGATGTATGGGATGACAGCATGCGGCTTTCTGCTGGCTGCCGGCAATGCGAATGCAGATCTGCCCAAACCAACGCAACGCCCCGAAATCGCCGGGGTGCATGCAGACAGCATTGCGATGTCCTATACTGCGCAGCAGGAACTCCAGGCCAGACTGGCTAAATCCGTCTATCTCGTCTATGCGCGACAACCCAGACAGAATTCGCTGGCTTCGGATGATATCGTTCTGGATGGCGCAGCTGTCGCCATTCGTTCCGAAGCGATTCAGGACATCATGCCCAAGGATGATGCGCTCACCGAAGACACCAGCAAGCCCGCCAATAAAGGATCAGGATTCTTCAACAGTGGCCTGGAATCCGTTTCCAGCCCATTCCACAAGCCCCCCGAACCTCAAAAAAAATTCCAGTCCAAACGGCAGTATTTCTTAACGACCGCAGATTGGCTCACGATGAGCGATACGATTGAAATCGTCGTTCAGCAGCGCAGGATCCAGGCACGGCTGGATTACCGCGACGATGCACAGAATGTGGCGTTGCTGTCGATCGAAAAGACCGCAGACGTCCAAAGCGTCGATGTGTATGCAGACATCGATCTGATTCCCGGGATCGTCTATGTCGTCCTCAATCCCGGCAGCGTCTATGAGCGCATGACCCAGCACGTCCTGAATGTTGAGGAAGAAAACCGGTATGGTACAGCCAATATGCAGGCGCGCAACGGCTATCCGTTGTTCGACGAAACCGGTCGTCTGGTCGGATTATCCGTCGGTCCGGAGCCCTCTCGCCGTTTTACGCGCATCGTGCATCCCAAATTGCTGGACATGGCAATCCATCCGGCCAAATACTCGAGGGAACGCATCGAGAAAATAGAACCCGTCGCTTATTAGGCAGATCCCCGCCCCATGTGGCCAAATCTGGCACACAGGAGATCTCAGATCCGGGACTACAGACCCCACTGTCTTATCTGCGCAAAAGGTGCGCCCAGAAAAGTCGCCATACAGAGCTAAAAAAAAGGTTCTGTTTAACGATCGTGGATATGAAAAAGTAAGGTTGTCTGCTTTGCGGCCACGAGTGATGAGCCATGAGCCACGAGTGCTCACTGGCCAACTCGACGTTCAATGCCCGGCGCTCTTTGCCTGTATCTCACACGTATCGGGGTAACGCTATATCCACATAAACATAGCCAAAAAAAAAGCGCACCCAGAAAGGTGCGCTTTAAAAGACCGTGGGATCCGCTTACGGATTGAGGTCGATCTTGGAGGCCTGCATTTTAATGTTATTGCCGCCCTTCATCGTGGTGCTGGTGGAAGTGGTGGTCTCGAAGGTCTTGCTCTTCTGGGTGACGCCCTTACCAGCCTCGATCTTGATATCTTTCTCAACCTTGACATCGAGGTTTTTGCATTCGATGGTAATTTTTTCCTTGGCTTTGAAGAGGATATCGCCCTCATCTGTCTGGAGGGTAATTTTCTTGTTCACGGTATCGATTTCGAGCCACTGCGTCTGCTTCATATCATAGAGACGAATTTTTTCGCCGCCATCGGCATCGTCGATATAGAATTCAGCGGATTTATTGGAGCGCAGCGAGACGCCGCCCGCACCTTCTTTATCGATGAAAGCAATGGTATGCCCCATACGCGAACGGATGAAACGGAAATCGTTCTTTCCGCCCTGAGCATTATTGGGCACATCGACCTCGGTCTGATCCGGCGAGTAAGTCAATTTGGCGGGCGCAACATTGGCACCATTCCACAGCGAGCCGGTAATGATTGGACGAGAGAAGTCACCTTCTTCGAACATGACCAGAACTTCGTCATCGATTTCGGGAAGCCAGAAGCTGCCGTTATCGTTGCCAGCCATAACGGATACGATACGGGCCCAGAAGCTCTGGACTTTCGAATCACTGCCATCCGAAGTCGTATCCTTGCTGTAGGCATCTGCCAACCACGGATACGAAACGCGTACGCGATACCGATCTTCCGGGTCAACATTGTCCACCACCTTCGCTATCATGCCGCCTTGCATACGGGATACGCCCGATCGGCCCTGATAACTCTCATTTAACATCTCGCTGATAACTCTGGCAAATGACATACGCTTTTCCCCTATTCGTTATTTCGTTTTACCAAACACAAAACACACCGAACTCGCTCTAAAAGCAAGAATTGTTCCGACCCATATCCACACAATGTTTTTTTTGTCTCACACTGTTTCCTCGTTGCTTTGCTTAAGTTTCGCCACCATTCAAAGCCCCTGTGATATGCGGGGGTCGGAAAAAGAATCCTGGATGGGGGTATATTGTCCCCACACTAGAAGTTCACCCCAAGACCCATGGAAAGACCATCGCCATTGGGAATGACATACGTGCTCACCGTATTGGTATCGACACGCTCTTTTCCGCTCACCGCACTTACGATGGCGAGCGCTGCACCGGTCACGGCGACTGCAGCTCCAACACCAACAAACGAATACATCAGTATGTGGTTGAGCTTGACATCATCGTTCGCACTGTCCCGTTTTTTCTTGTACATCTCGTACTGTTCGGGGTGAGAGGAATAAATCCCCATATAATCGGCCCACTTCTGTTCTTCGGCTCGCGCGTCGTTCGCAAGTGCACCAAAGATGCCGCCAACACCGGCGATCGCCACGCCGCCGGCAATCAGCCCCCAATACAGCGCCGGATTAAACCTTTCCTGGACAGCAACCGTCCGCTCGATTTCCACGGTCTTTTCTACCTCGGCCGGCGCCTCGGGTTCCAGCACCAGATTCAGACTCTGCGCGGCTTTGCCCGATTCAAACGTCAGAACTTTGGTCGTTTCGCGGCCATCGGCTCCGACGATCTTAAAGGTATGCTTGCCATCCGGCATGGAGTATGGCCGGCTCCAGCACGACGAAAATCGATCGTTATCGATCATCACATAACCACCAGCCGGAATCTCACAGGTCAGTTTCAGCTGCTGCCAGCCATCGCACGACGATACTTCGTCAAACGATGCCACCGCACGCTGAAACGTATTATTTGTTTCGGGCAGATCGTATGCCACCATCACCTGCGTAAAGTAATACTTGGCCTGCTCACACTGGAAAAGACGCTGATATGCCCGGCCAAGCCCAAAATCCACATCCGCTCCGGCATATATCGCGCGAATTTCCAGATACTGGCGGTATGCTTCATTTACATCGGTTTTCATTACTGCCGCTGCACCTGCCATGCGAGCCTTGTAATCTTCCCTGTCTTGGGCAATTGCATGACCGCAGCCCAGCACACTAACCAGAAATATGCCCAGGCCCGCGCCTGTCTTTATGGATCTCATGTAACCTCCTGTGCTGCACTTTTGCAGTATGGGACAAATACACACTTCGTTCATTATCGCAAATATTTACCGCTCTTGCAAATGTTATGGAACGCAAACACAATTCCCTGGTAACAATTCAGCCCTAAATTTAACTTTTACAACCTGGACGCTGCATTCACTTTTCTTTTGGTAACACGCTGCATTTGCGATATATCATACGATTGGCGCTGCGCATTCTGATTTCTCGTTTCTGAAATCATCTCGATGCGCGGATTTCTTTGCTTATTTCTATACCTCCGCCGATTTTGGAGCTGACCGGATGAAAATCGGGCTTTTTTCGGATATTCACAGCAACTTTAATGCGCTCAAAGTCGTCATCGATTTTTACCTCGAAAATCCTTGCGATGAGTATTACTGTCTCGGCGATGTCGTCGGATACGGGCCGCAGCCCGACGAATGCTGCAATGCCGTGCGCGTCTTCTCAAACCTCACCATCCTGGGCAATCACGATGCCGCCGTCTGCGGACGCATGAACTACGCATACTATTACGATGCCGCCCGTAACGTGCTCGATTATCACGCCCGGCTGCTCTCGCCGGATAACATGGAATGGCTCAGAAATATGCCTTACACTTTCCGCCATCCCATGGGATTCACCATCAGCCACGGCTCCCCGATTGAACCACAGGAATTCAATTACGTCTTCTTCCTCGAACAGGCAAATCAGCTCATCCCCCACTACGGCGAGCTCGATTTCATCACATTCATCGGCCACTCGCACCTCACCAAATCTTTCGCCATCACCCCCGACAGCGCGGTCGATATCACCGCACCCATCCTCACATTCGAAGATGGCAAAAAATATTTCGTCACCGTCGGCTCCGTCGGCCAGCCCCGCGACTACGACAATCGCGCTTGCTGCACCATCTACGACACCGAAACGCGTACCATCCAGTACTACCGTCTCGCATACGACATCGAAGATACCGTCAAAAAACTCTTCGACTCGGACATCACCTACAACTTCGGAAAGCGCCTCTATCTGGGCATCTGAGACGTATTGTGTGTTTTCATGGCGGGGGGAGAATCCCCCCGCGCTGCTATTGGCGCGGCGTATCGAGCACAGCGAGATAGCACGCGCCGCGAGCGCGTATTGAGCGACAGCGAAATAGCGCCGCACCAATACGCAGCTCCCCCCTTTGCGGGGACACCCCGCAACGCCCCGTCCGGCCAACCGCCGTTTTGTGCAAAAAATATTTGATGTGCGCACCAAATGCAGACATACTGCGCACACCTTTCGCACGGGGATGGACATGATCGACCAGGAAAAAGAAAAAAAAGAGGAAGGGCTGGAGGCCAGACTCGACGAACAAAAGGATCCCCTGCAGGACCGTCGGCAGGCAAATGCCAGGAATGACCTGTCTTTCCAGCCAAACAAGCGCATCCTCGAAAAGGCGATGACGAGTGCCGACAGCAATTCGGCAGGTGCCATGGAGCCCATCGGATCGGCGACGGTCACGGCCGACAAATCCGAAATTCAATCCGGTCCCGAAAACAGCGGCAAATCGCTCGGCGTTCTCAATGCCCGCGAAACCGTCACGGTGATTGGGCAAGTGGGGGACGAACTCAAAATCATTGCGAACGGAAAAGTCGGCTATATCGCTGCCAAATCCACAGATTTTTCGCCTTCACAAACGCCTGGATCCAGGCCGGATGCAGCACACAGATCCGCCTCAGTTGCGGTTGCTGCACTCAATGTCAGAACCGGACCGTCCAAAGACGCCACTGTTATCGGTACGCTGCGCAACGCAGACAAAATCAACGTTTATGGCGAAAAAGACGGATTTCTGGAGATTCACGTCGGCGGCCAAACGGCCTATATCGCCGCAGAATATACCGATGATGCACAGAAATACGGCGAATCGGCCATGAACGACACCGAACGCGATGAAATCCAGGCGCTGTGTGCAAAAGACACATTGACCGCGCAGGAAATTGCACGTCTGCGAAAACGCATCGCCCATCTGTCACTGCAGGAGCGCGGAGATATCCTCGAAGATGCTCAGAAAAAGCAAGCCCCAAATAACGACCACGATACCGCCGATGGTTACGATGCGCTCGCTTCCTGCCTCACATTTCTGGGCGTTGACAATCCTTCTCCCGATATGCCCTTCACCACTTATCTGGCACAGCTCAAACACATCCAGAAAGTGCAGCGAACCGGCGGCATGCAAAACTGGGGAAACATCGCAAATCTCATGGGAATGAGCTATCAGGCGATCTTCATCCATGGCTGCTCCGAAAAATACGACCAGTCTTTATGGACGCAGACTGTGCGGAACGAATTGCGCTGCGGAAATGCGGTCATGGCTTCGTTCGAAGGACGCCCTGTCCGCATCACGGCGATCGACGACAGCGGCATCACATGCACGAATGCCAGTGGTCCCGTCGCCCATGCGTTTGATGAGCTGCAAACCGACGGCCCGCAGTGGATCATTTCGCTGTTTCGCTAAAACGTTTCCTGAATCAGATGCGTTTTGAGCGTATAGGTTTCGCCGGGCTGGATATATTCGAGCGTCGTTTTGAACGGGTAATAGCCATCATGGAGAATCGTAATGCGCCGCGTCCCAGCATCGATTTTTAGCGGTACTTCGGCCGTATTCTCGCCGGTACTCATCGCGACATCGTCAACCATTATCACCGCACTCTTGGGCGTGACATCGACAAAAAGCTGAAAACTCGACTCGCTCTTTTTTACCGCCACTGTGTTCGAACACGCGCTCAGCAGCAGCGATACTGCCATTCCACAAATCAGTTTCTTCATGCGCACCTCGGGGTAATCGCCAAAACAGCCGCTTTTTTGCTACATTGGCGGCAATTTGTCAATTTGCGAATCACACGTGCATTTATGCTGATTTATCCGTCAAAATCGAATAAATGTGCGCACGGGATGACTTTAAACCAAAAGTCTCTCCATTCATCAAAGGAATACAAACATCATGACCATTCACTATAAAGACCAGTTTGAAACCGATCATCTCAAAGTCATTCGCCATTGCATCGGACCACTCGCAGTCAACACCTTTATTCTGATTTGCAAGCAAACAAAGGAAGCAGCGGTGATCGATCCAGGCGGCGAATCCGAAGTCATTGCGCAGGTGCTCAAAGAAGAAGGCGTCAAAGCGACGCACATGCTGTTCACACATGCGCACATCGATCACATTTATGGCGCGGAATCACTCAAGGCGCTGATTCCCGGGGCGAAAGTCACCTATCATCCGCTCGAGGCAGATGTCGTCGCATCGATCCCCTCGATGTGCCGGATGTTCGGGATGGAATTGCGCAGCATGCCTGCAAAGGAAATCGATCTCAAAGACACCCCGGAATTCAGCGTCGGCATGTTACAGCTGCGGTCGCTGCTCACTCCCGGCCATACCCCGGGCAGCGTCTGCTTCTATATTCCCGAACACCAGCTCATCTTCACCGGTGATCTGCTTTTTAAAGGCAGCGTGGGACGCACCGATTTCGAGGGCGGTTCCGGATCTGATTTGCGCAAATCGCTCGACATGATTCTGCAGATTCTCCCCGACGATGTACAGATTTTGCCAGGGCACGGCAAATACTCACAAATGGGGAACGAACGCGCAAATAATTTCTATCTCAAAGTGGACAGATGGCGCTAAGAAACCATCTGGATTTTCTTTGTTCTTTTTGGACGGCCTGCGGCCGTAAGCGCATATTTTGCGCGGCTGCGCGCCGCACGCGGTTAGGGGGCGTGCCACCGCGCACGCCCCCTTTTTCCACAGTTCGCAATATCAAATCCGCTTCGTCTCTCGCGCATAGCGC
>CAMKRB010000049.1 GCA_946415045.1 uncultured Myxococcales bacterium | reverse complement strand
GATGCCGAAAGCGCCTTTTTATCAAAAAAAAAAAATACAGGCAACCAGCGCAGAAATGGGTGAATCAGGCAAAAAAACCGGAGCAATGCTCCGGTTTTTGGCTAAATCACAGTGCCAGGCAGGATGGTGGCACCTTTGGGAATGACGGTAATACCGTCACGGACGTAATAGTTGTCGCCGTCCAGATTGAGATCGTCGGGCTGCCGTCTGATGATAACGCCATCACCAATGCGGGCATTCTTATCGATGATGCAATGTTCGATCGTCACGTTTTTACCGATGCCAAGAGGAATATTGGGGCGTTCACCATCTTCGAGGAATTTTGGATTTTCCTCGTCATAATAATCCGCGCCCATCATGACGACTTCTTTGAGCGTTGCCCCAGGCCGGATCAGGCTACGGACACCGATGACCGAATCTGAGATGATGGCGCCGTGCAAATCGGTACCTTCAGCGACCAGACTGTCGCGGATAGCCGAACGAATCACGCGTGCCGGAGCAAGCGAACGCATGTGGGTAAACAGCGGATGTCCCGGAGAATAGAGCGGGAATGGCGGTGTAACCTGTGTAACCTGCAGATTGGCCTGATAGAATGCCGAAATGGTTCCGATATCAGCCCAGTAGCCTTCGTGGAGATGTGTTGCCATTCTAACCTTGCCGATGAGGCTTGGGATAATCTGGCTTCCGAAATCGTTGTCCTTGTTTTGCAGACTTTGCTTGAGCAGCTGGCTTTTGAAGACATAGATGCCCATGCTGGCCAGATACCATCCCTGAGCCGGATCGAGGTTGACCTGTTTGCACATCCAATCGGGTGCGCGGAATCGCTCGATCACTTCGGGATCTTTAGGTTTTTCAACGAATTCGACGACCATACCCTCGTCATCGACACGCAGCAATCCCATGCGCGATGCATCCTCACGATTGACGAGATAGACGGCGAGCGTGAGTCCTGCATTCGCATCGCGATGACGGTGCAGCATTTTGGAATAATCCATGCGATACAGGTGATCACCGGATAAAATCAGCGTATCTTCACTGGCGAAATGCATGATGTGATGCAAAGTGGCGCGCACCGCATCCGCAGTTCCCATAAACCAGTTTTCACCGCGTTCGGTCTGTTCGGCCGCAAGGATCTCGACGAAACCATGGGAGAATGCGTCGAATTTGTAAGTCATCATGATGTGACGGTGCAAACTTGCGCTGAGGAATTGCGTGAGAACAAACACGCGATTGATTCCCGAATTGATGCAATTCGAGATGGTCACATCAATGAGCCGGTACTTTCCGAATAATGGCACCGCCGGCTTTGCCCTCTCGTGAGTTAAAGGAAACAGTCTGCTTCCACGGCCTCCACCCAAAATCACCGCTACGACCTTATCCACATCGCTCATGATACCCTCCCGTTATGAAGAACGATTAAGAGACAAGGTGTAATCTACGCCATTGAGCGCACTGCGACAACAGAAAATCGATGAAAAATGCGACTTTTCACCATAAAAGCTGGCCCACATTTGCACAACATTCACACATAAGCACACATTTTGATACAATATGCGATTTGTGGGTGTGCACAAAGCCGGGGCGTTGCGGGGGGACCCCGCAAAGGGGGTAGGTGCGTATTGGCGCGGCGCTATCTCGGCACGGGCCGTGTTAAAACACGGTCCATGCCTCAATACGCGCCTGCGGCGCGGCTATTTCGCTTTCGCTCAATACGCCGCGCCAATAGCACCGTAGGGGGCGTTGCCCCCTCACAATGAACACCCAGGTTCAGAGAAAACGCAAGGCGTTAGCAGACATTGGCATTGACTTGATCGGTGCGATTCTGGAACGCGGGATACTGTGGCGTGGCAGAGGTGTGACGCATACCGATTTGGGATCTGAGTGCATCCATGCATTGCGAGATTTCAGCTGTCGGCGTGAGATTGTAGGCTTTTTCGTAGGCTTTGAGGGCACGGCGCAGAAGGCTTTGAGCGTTTGTGATGCGGAATTGTTCGAGGTAGGAGTTGGCCAGATAGAGCCAGGCTTCGTCATCGCGGGGATTGAGCTGCGTGACCTCATTGAGATAGCGGATGGCGAGTTCTATTTTGCGGGGGACAACAGGGCGAGTGAGCGCAAGCGTGATGCCGAGGTTTGCCATGACGGATTTGATGGCTTCGTAATCTTCGATTTCGCGCAGGAGTGTGAGTGAGAGATCGAAGCATGCGACAGCGTCGTCGTCCCGTCCGATATCCCGGTGCGTCATGCCGACCAGATTGAGCGCCTGTGCGAGCAGAAGTTTCGGGAAATTGTGCAAGGCACGAATGCGCACGTAGAGAGGCTGCAACAGTGGTTCAACAGTTCGCATGACAGCTTCGTAATCGCCTTCGTCGTATGCATTGCATGCATAATCCAGGATTTTCGAGAAGAAATTCTGAGGGATGAACTCGACCGCCAGTCTAGCGGGGACGAAATTATTGACGTCTTCGATATAATTGATGAACGAGCCGTTTGGCTGTTCGATGAAGATACAATTGCGTGGGATGGAGAATTTTTTGCAGAGCGCGCCGAGGTGAGCGAGATTTTGTTCAGGGACAGCTTCGGTAGAAGCGAGAATGACGAAAACGAATTTTTTGTCGAGGAATTCGGCGAGGAGATCCATGGCCTTGTCGACGTTTGCGACAGGGGATTCGAGTGGTTCGAAGAGACAGACCGCGTGTCCGCCGATGTTCTGAGCGACAGCCCCATGGGAAAGCGTTGCGCTTTGCCGTGAATTCCGGAGAGCGTTTTCGGCGACCAGAATATTATTTTCATTGGTGAGATGGGTTGCGCCCCGAGGCACCAGATGGTGCGCAAGCAGGAACCTGAAATAGCGCATACCGAGTTCCCGTGCGGAATCGCCGAGGATACGCGGACGGTTGTTCTGAGCGGCCTGAATGGATTCGTTTCGCTGGACTTCGAGCAGGGAAGCAAGTGTAAGCGCCGGCATGTCGTTATTCCCGCCATTGGATTGATTTTGAGAATCATCAGAATCGTCGGATTCATCGTCATCGAGTTTAAGCAAAGACATCAAATCGTCGACGGAAGTGGGCGCGGGCTTTGCGATGGCGAGTTCAGGATCATCAAACGCATCCATATTGAGTTCGATGCTTCCGCCGGCAGCCAGAGAAGCCATGGCATGATCCTGTTCGGAATAAGCCACTCGCTTGTTTCCAGCGCTCCGCGATTTTCCAGAGATTCCGGGATTGTTTCTGCGATGGGCATGAACCAAAGCCATTATCATCGCGAGGATGATAAATGTGACTCCCACTGTCAGACAAATCCAGGACATCCGCCAAGCCTCCATGCTCAGGACGGGATAATAAGAAACTCAATTGACGATATCCATCCATAGATATCGAAATGCGTATAAAAAACGCAGAAATCAAGATAGCACATTCGGGTAAAAAACAGCAAACGATCTTAAAACCGATTCTTCATCAATTAGTCCAATCACTTGAATTTATTGAAGAAATTTCACATTGTTATCAATTCTACAATTTTATATACAAATTATCATTGGTATATACAAGCACATATACACAATTGCGCACGCACAACAATAACAGTGAATAAGTTCAAGCACAGGTCTGAATTGTTACGAGGAGAAGGTAACTGTTCAGCCTCTTTATAATCTAAAAGACTTAAATTGGGGTAATCTGGGCCTCAGTCAGGAGGCAGCAGGCAGGAGACAGGAGGCAGCAATTCTTTGGGAAAGACATATAATCTGACAATAGCCTAAGCATTGAGTTTGAGACACTCCTGCATTAGGCATTAGGCATTAGGCATTAGGCATTGTCACGCTTCAAACACTTAGCTTTAGAAAGAGCATACGGGGTAAATTGATACGAGGAAAAGCGGGGATCGATTTGTAGTGTTTGCTTTTTATCCGAAAGTCTGATAAAGGGGCGACGGCAGTTTGGGAACTGCGTACTGAAGAAGCATAAAGGCCATTATCGGCGATATTATGGAGGAAATCGGTTATGGATAGAATTGTGTGGCAGTACTTTGTGATGCGTCGTCACATTGACACCATGGGCGTTATTAACTATTATAAAGGCGACTCGAAGGAGCCAGTAACGAGCCAGAACGCAGATGAATCGCAGGTATTGGACACTTTTGGCCAGCATGGATATGAGTTGTGCAGCGTTCAGCAGCTTCGCACTGGCGACATCAAGTATTACTTCAAGCGTCCGGCGAAATAATCGCGGGAACAATAGATAAACAGGCATCAGAGCAATCCGGAATATATCGAGTGAATCAGGTTTTTGCATGAAGTCATTCACAGCCAAAAGCCCTGTCATTCCGGCAAAAGAGAGAAGGTTTAATCCGCGGCGGGAAGCCGGGTTTTGAATCAAATCCGCAAGTTCTGAGTCAGAAAGATCAAGTGGAGCATTTTAAGAAATGGCACGAGTAACAGTCGAAGATTGTCTGGAGAAGATCCCCAATCGTTTTGCGATGGCATTGCTGGCGAGCAAACGAGCGCGCGCATTGCTTCAGGGAGCGGAGGCAACGATCGAAACAGATAATAAGCCGTGTGTCACCGCACTGCGCGAAATTGCAGAAGGAACAGTACACTGGGATTTGCCGGTAGAGGACATATTGTCGGGTAACATTCCAGAAGCCAAGAAGCGCAATCGCCGCAATCGCAAGATCGGCTAAATTTTCGAGAAAAAACTGCACGCCGCTTCGAAAGGAGCGGCGTTTATTTTCCATAATTTCACGCAGTATCGGTAGCATGTATATTCTACAGGTATAGAGCCAGGATTATGGCAATGACGCATCAAGCGGAGGCATCATGCTGGAGCGGCTTTTATCAAATGTCACTGCCAGTCACATCAGGAGACGGCCATTATTCAAGGCATTGACAGGTCTGTTGTTTATTTTGTCCGGACTTGTCGGTTCCCAGGCTATGGCAGATACGAACGATAATCGCATTCTGTGGCATCTCGATTACGACAATATGCTGTCAGCCACACAGCGTGATGAAATCCAGACCGCGATGATCAAGACGCTCGCCCGCGCCAAGGAGCGGCATTTCGTCGGTGATTCGATTGTCCGGCAAAAGATAAAGAAAGAAGGCCTGAATCTGCCCGCATGTTTTACGAGTGGTGAGCCATGTGCCCATGACACATCGCTGTTTTTGGATGTGCACAATGTCGATGCACTGGTGAATGCCAAATTTTCCAAACAGAACGATGAGTGGCAGGTTGCAGTCAAACTGTATCGAAGCATGAATGCAACCCCCGTAGAGATCACCCGTGGTGCCCCAAAGCTCGAGACATTGATTCAAAGTGTGGCAGGATCTTTGTTTGATTTGGAGTCGGTACTGGAGCTGACAAGCGTGACACCCGAGGTGGACGTCTACATCAATAACAAGTATGCGGGTCATCCGCCGATTTCGATGAAACTGCCGGAAGGAGCGCAGACCGTCACTTTCCGGAAAGCCGGATATGTGGGACAGACGTGGGAATTCGTTGCTGAAAAAGGCAAGGTGCATGCAAAGCAAATCGAGCTGGAACCCGAAAAGGTACAGTTGACCGTCCTCGTCACAGACCCCGAATCGACAATTGATATCGACGAACAGGAATGGGGAAAAGGCAACGAGTCGCACGAAATACTCCCCGGCGATCACAAGATCCATATCCAGTCGCCCGGATATCACGATTTTGACATGGATTATAAAGTCTATCCAGGGAATCCTCAGACAGTGCATGTCGCGCAGCTTCCTGTGAGCACGGATCCATACACCATTCGCAAACGCGGCATACAGAAGTACAGATTCTCGCTCCAATTTGGCTACCATCTGGCGCATCAGTCGCTATCGTTTGGGAATGTGGGAATTCAGGACGATGCCTACTATCCCGAGAATTCATTATGGGCAGACGCATTTTTCAACGGGATCACGATAGGAGCCAACTACGAAGACAAATACTGGGGGCTTGGTTTGTTCCGCATGGATCTTGGCGGATCAGGAATCGACAAAACATTTTTTGTCGAAGACTACGTGAACGACAAGACGATACAGGCACAAAGCGACGGCGCATTCTTTTTGGGATTCTATCCGGTGCAGGTCAAAGGACATGTACCATTCTGGGTGATGCAGGCAGAGGCTGTATTTGGCGTTGGTCTGGCCTATCACAGGCTCACAGCGGATATCGGTGATATTGGCAAACACGACATTGCGCGAACAGCATTTTCGCTCAATCTGAATCTCGGGATAAAGTATTTCTTTAGCGAAGAATCGTTTGCATTTGCGAGCTACGACTTCCAGAAAGACATCGAAAAAAGCGGCGGCAAATCCACAGGCCGCCACGGGATGACCATTGGTATCGGCTACCAGCTGCCGATATTGATGCGAGAGAATCTGCCGCCTGCAGATGCGCCATTCGAAGCGCTTGAAGAAGACGAAACAAATTCCCCGGACGCATCCGAACCGGCGAACAATTCCGAAGCAGCAGGTGATTCCAATGAACAGTAAAACGATTTCACTCCTTATCATCTGTGTATTGGGTCTTTTGGCAACCGTGTGCTATTCGTCGGATGCAGCAGCACAATCCTCGGGTCAGGACTATTTTCTGCAGGGCAATAGTTTATATAACCAAAAGAAATATGCCGAAGCCGTTGCATCCTATCAACACGCGATTCAGGCGCAGCCGTTGGGGCAACCCAGAGCCTATCTGAACTGTGCCCGCGCCTATTCGATGCAAAAGAACTTTGTGGCGGCAGCACAGTATTACGCGTTTTATGCCCAGGTGGATCCCGAAAACGCCGAGGCAAAAAAGATCAAAGCTGAATATAAGGAAGCGCAGAAGAAAGCCGGCAAACAGCAATACACGCGAGACAGTGCCCAGACTACGGTTCTGAAGCAGCTCAACAACAGCATTTCGACAGGCCCATGCTGGAACAGGCAGGGGAACGGCGCATTTGCCTATTACGATGTATTGATTCGGGCTGGATTTGCCGAACCAGAACTCTACGATATCCAGAAGAAACTGATCGACTGTTTGACGACAGAAATCGAGAATGACATCAAGCCAGCGGAAGGACAACCGCTGCCGCAGCTCGACAGAACTGGTTGGGAGTATATACGCAACAAACTCGCGAAAGCCAAAAAGTTCGCCGATGTGCATCCGGATGAATCGCGTCTTACCGGCATAGAAGCTACAGCACATGGTTGGGAAGCTTACTATCGCGGATCCTATTCCGAAGCGGCATCCTATTTCAAAACTGCAGCAAGCGTCAGGCCAGCGATTCCGGTGGCCCACTGGGGACAGCTGATGATGGCGATCCAAAACGACGATCAGAACATCATCCAGCAGATCGATGCGACCGAAAAAGTATACCAGGAAGCAGGTATTTCCAATGTCGACATTTTCTTTATTTTAATCCGTGCGCAGGCCTGGCGCAATCTCGGCGATATCGATAAAAGCATGATGTGGCTGGAAAAAGCACAGGGAGCAATGTGATGCATACAGCGGAAAAATTCTACAGACCCGGCCTTGAGGATCCCTCCGATGTCATCGCATCACTGCCAGAAGTCCCCCGTCCCCTGCATCTGGCGGGGAAACAGCTTTCAATTTTCTGGCGTTCGCTTGCATGTATTGCAAGCATTCTGTGCGGTGCACTGATAGAATATATATTGATAAAAAGCTACGTTCAGGAAGCGTCGCAAATTAATCTGTTGTGGGCGGCAGCTGCGTTTCCGTTTTTTATGGTATTTATCCCATGGTGGTTAATCGCATCGTACAAAAAACGCATGATATCCTATAACTATTGCAAACATGTATATGAGAACGGCACTGCATGTATAGGGACAGTAAACACGCTCACCAAAATCACCGGACGCGATATGGAAACCTATCATTTCGACAGTTTTCGACCGCACCGTCATGGACATATCAGAGTGGACTATACATTTGAGGTCGATAACCTTATCAAAGTCGGCACAGTTGTGTTATCCGCTTCAAGTGCGCGATATCTCAATGTAAATGATAAGATATGTGTATTGTATCATCCGAATGATGTCACCAAGAATATGCTGTTTCCAATTCCCGGAAACGAATTTCTGGAAATCATTAAATAAGGTGCTTGCTATCTGAGCCCCAGCTGTATACTGCGCAGAGACAGCAGGCCCAGATCCATCCAGACTTTTTGTAATTTTTCGACATCGGCCGGGGATACCAGTGCAATCACAAAACCACCGCAGCCGGCACCGGTCATACGTGCACCAAATGCGCCACACCCCATTGCGGCCTGAACGGCTTTGTTCTGCAAAGGCGTGGACAATCCAATCGTCTGATATATTCTTTGCGAACTGAGCATACATTCACCAATTATTTTAACATCTCCACGCACAAAAGCACTCGCCAGTCGCTGAACATTATTATTAATCTCATCAAAAAACATATCGTATCGGGATTTATTGTTCTCTGCGAACGAGCGCATGACGTCGTACGGAGACGCAGAAGCGTCACGATTTCCGGTCGAACCAACGACAAAAAACAACGGATATCCCACACTCAATGGTACCGGCTTCTCACCTCGCCGGTAAAAAAGCGGTCTGCCATAGGCGATCGCAGCATTGTCTATGCCCGATACCGGCCCGTGCCAGGCGTTTTCGAGTGCAGTTCCAAACCACTTGAGATAGTTCGGATGGACGTCATTCGTGATGAAATGCTTTAATAAAGCTTCGACAATAGCCTGACATAAAGCAGACGAAGAGCCTGCACCCTGCCCTGGAGGAATCGAGCTTTTTACAGTACATTTCAGCCCGACACCATTCAGATTCACACCAACCATGGGGGCAGCAAGTGAAATCAGCCGCAGCACCAGCGATTCGTATTCACTCACCTTTTCCCGGGAAATTCCGGTGCTGCTGTCTTCAAAAACACAGTTCACCTGCACACGGTGATCACTCTGATCGACCAGGCTCACCTGGGTTGAAAAACAATCGGCAGGCAGCACAAGACTCGACGAACCCTTCACGACAAAGTGTTCACCGGATAATATAAATTTTGCGCGTGCGCGTGCAATCGTGAGCATGTGTATCTATTCTCTAATCACTCTCTTTCCCTGGCAAAACAACATTCATGCAGGGAATACTTAGTATGATATAACACCAATTGTGAGATATGGCGAGTGAATTTAAATTGCACAGCAAAGATAAAACATTTATATCTAGTCTGGTCGTCTCTCATGTGTTTCTATAATCAATAGATAATGGCGGCGCGAACGAGTCATGAAAATAAATATGTATAAAGCCATATTCCGATATATTATCCCGATATCACTCATTAGCCTTGTGAGCTGCAATGAAGATTCCGGCGGTTCCCTGGCTGGACAACCGACAGACCCGACGCCAGCTCAAACCGATCCACTCCGCACATGCGGCAACGGCATGCTCGACCCCAATGAGATTTGCGATGGTACCACAGGTGTTCCCGCAACCTGCAGCGAATGGGATAATACAAAGCTTTGGGCAACCGGTGGCGCACCAGCCTGCGGCACACAATGCCAGACCATCGAAGCCGGTTCATGCCGCGAAATCCAGTGCGGCGACGGCATCATTGACGATCCCGAGATTTGCGACGGAACAGCAGGCGTTCCCGCAACCTGCAGCGAATGGGACAACTCTAAGCGTTGGGCAACCGGCGGTGCACCAGCCTGCGGCGCACAATGCCAGACCATCGAAGCCGGCTCATGCCGTGAAATCCAGTGCGGCGACGGCATCATTGACGCCCCGGAGATTTGCGACGGCACTGCAGGTGTTCCCGCAACCTGCAGCGAATGGGACGACTCAAAAACCTGGCTTCCCAGCGGTACGCCTGTATGCAGCGCAGACTGCAAATCCATAGAAATTGGTTCATGCGAGCCCGCCCCATTCCAGCTCGATATCATGAACTGGAACGTACTCTTTGAATACAATGCATGGGGCGGCAGCGAGGTGCTTCCTCGCGCTCGGATTTTTCACGATATCCTCGCACAATACCCCAAACGACCGGATTTTATCTCCATGATCGAAGCCAGCCAGCAGTGGCATTATCCCGAAGTCAACGAACTGTTGGCAGATCTCGGCTATGCCTGGGCAGAGCCCACCCCGCCAAACGATGACGATACCGGCTATTTCATGACGGAAGTCATCTATCAAACCGATAGATTTGAAGTTGTTGAAAACGATTTCGTCACCCTATTTCCATACACCGACGAAGGCGACAGACGACACAAATGCATTTCATTTGCCTCGGTCATGCGCGAAAAATCTACAAATGCACTGTTTATCATCATGTCGGCGCACTGGGATCCCAACATTGAATCTACAAAATGTACATATAGTAATAATGTTGCCGGTCCCATCATCATGCGCGAAAGAAACCGGGTAAGAGGTGTGGCCCAGACTGTTGATCTCATCAACAAACTATTGGATAAATATCCAGGTGCACACGTATTCTATGGCGGCGATTTGAATACAATAGATTTCAATCTCATCTATGAATCGCCGGGCACATCTGCATTGCTGGGCTCCACACCACAGGAACTGGTAAAACGAGCAAATATGCTATACTTAAACGCAGAAAATGAGCCCTGCGGCAAACCACTTGATGATGATTTCACCGGTTCATTTGATGCATTTGTACAAACATCCGGTTTATATAGTGCGCGAGATCAGGCGCTGGCCACTGGTGTTGCCCTCAATGATGTATCCTCGCTCAATGCCATCAGCACCGAATCTTCCGGCATGGGCAGTACGATTCAAACTATTATAGATACACTTCTAAAGGTGAAACTCATCATTGATTATGCTTTCTATTCCCCAAGTCTCACGCTGACAGAATATGAAGTCATGACTGGTGAGGATTATGTTAAAATATCCGATCACTACCCCATTCGTACCCAATATACTTATTACGTAAACGAGTAATCAACCGAAAATACTGAGGATTATAATGAAAAACATGCAGACCATTCTTAATCAATTTGCAAAAGTATCTTTGTGCGGCTGGCTTCTGACGGGGTGTTTTGGCTGCAGTCCCAAAGCAACAGCCCCCAATTCCGCCACCTCTGCCTCAACAAATGCAGCCGAACCCACGGTAAACGCTGCAGCAGATACATCAAAACCTGCAGCAGATGTCGACATCCATTCCCTTAATGAAGAATTGCTGCATGCCGCAGCCGAAGGCAATGTTGACCGCGTCCGCGCACTGATTGCTGAAGGTGCAGATGTGAATACCAGAGACCAGAATGGCTTTCCGGTGCTTGAAATAGCCTCCGCTTTCGCACAGGCTGAAGTCGCCGGAATTCTCATTGAATCGGGTGCGGACGTCAATCTTGTGTCCGAAGGAAGCGGTCGAACACCAATTTTTGCTTTTGCCATTGGGGATACGGATGACAACAATCATGAAGCCCAGGTCCTGCCCATCGTTAATAAGTTGATTGCGGCGAAAGCCAACGTCAATTATAAAGATCCCAATGGTGTGACTGCGTTGGAAACAGCGGCTGCACTTGGCTATTCAACCATCGCCGAAGCCCTGATTGCAGCCGGAGCAGATGTCAATGCGAAAGATCGCATGAATTTTTCGCCACTTCATGCAGCAGCTTCCCAACACAAGCTCAAAGCGCTCAAGGTCCTGGTAAAAGCCGGCGCAGATGTCAATGCCATCACTTCCGAGGAGACGCACCTGAATACCCCCTTGCTCATGGCAGCTGAATCTCCCAAAAACCTGGCAGATGCATGCAAACCTGTTGAAGGCATTGAAGGCGCATTCGACTGTTCACAGGCCCGTGATATGCTGATGGACTTTTCGGATGGCCTGAAAATACTGTTGGATGCCGGAGCGAATCCAAATCTTGCCAATGACAAAGGGATTACACCACTGATGCTTGCCGCAGTCGCGGGATATCTGGAGGGCGTAAAAGCACTGCTCAAAGCCGGAGCAGACGCCCAAGCACTCAACCATCACCATAACACAGCGCTTCACTATGCTGCCGATTGCCGGGCAGCCGAAACGGTTTGCGTGTCCATCTCCAAACTTATCATGGATGCCGGTGCTGATATTCATGTTGTAGACAGTGATGGCGATACAGCACTGACGATTGCTGCCAAACACAAACGTCCATTGCTCGAAGAGCTGTTTCAGGTTGCCAGTGCAAAAAGAGCAAAGTGAACGTTGAAATGTGGATTTGTGAA
The DNA here is from genome assembly GCA_946415045.1 of uncultured Myxococcales bacterium. Taxonomy (GTDB): domain Bacteria; phylum Myxococcota_A; class Bradymonadia; order UBA4248; family UBA4248; genus UBA4248. Next base: position 2,492 of record CAMKRB010000049.1, on the reverse strand, counting down.
CTTCTATCTTTTAACCTAAAAGAAAGAAGTTCACCCTCCACAAATCCAATAGAATTATTTCGCAGCGTGAATAATCGCCGAGAAATCCGCGGCTTTGAGCGATGCGCCGCCAACCAGAGCACCATCGATATCGGCCTGGCCAAGGAGTTCTTTCGCATTGGATGCCTTAACACTGCCGCCGTACTGAATTCTCATCGCGGCTGCATTGTCGGCACCGAATAATTCAGCGAGTTTGAGACGAATGGCTGCATGGACTTCCTGCGCCTGATCGGGAGTCGCGGTCACACCAGTACCAATAGCCCAAACCGGCTCATAGGCAATCACGACCTTGGCAGCTTCTTCTTTTTTCACACTGCTGAGACCGTTTTCAACCTGGCCAAGAACGACGTCGCTCGTTTTGCCGGCTTCGCGCTGTGCAAGGGTTTCACCCACACAAACGATGGGGATGATGTTGTTATCGAGTGCGGCGCGGACGCGTTTGGACACGTCGTGATCCGTCTCACCAAAATACTGACGGCGCTCGCTGTGACCGATAATCGCGTGTGTGCAGCCCACATCCTTGAGCATATCCGCGCTGATTTCACCGGTATAAGCACCGTTCTTGGCATAAGAAATGTTCTGTGCGCTCAGTTCGATATTCGAACCCTTGAGTGCTTCAGCGACATCTTGCAGGCAAGTAAACGTCGGTGCCACAGCGATTTCGACATCACTCACATCGGCAACGAGCGGCTTGAGCGCATTGACGAGTTCGAGCGCAGCCGCGCGCGTGTTGTTCATTTTCCAGTTACCGGCGATAAAAGGTTTACGCATATTGGGTGATTCTCCTTTATTGAGTTGGAAGAGATATAAATGTCGTGTCTTTGTATATAGGTTAACTGCTTATGGCTTATGGCTTTGAGTAAAGAGTGACCAGGATTCAAGACTATAAGCTATAAGCTATAAGCGGGCTGTATCCGCGCTCGAACAACAAAGCCAAATAAAAACATGCGGCGTATTTGAACAAAGTTCAAAAAGCCGCATGGCCGGGGCGTATTGGCGCAGCCAATAGCCCGGCACCATTAAAACCAAATATTATTTGATGCGAAGTGCTTCAACACCGGGCAGTTCCTTGCCTTCGACGAGTTCGAGGCTGGCGCCGCCACCCGTGGAGACATGCGTGACTTTGTCATCGAAACCGAACTGACGGATGGCAGCTGCGGAATCGCCGCCGCCGACGATGGTGTTGCCTTTGCTCTCGGTGAGGGCTTTGGCCACGGCGATTGTACCTTCGGCGTAACGCGGATTTTCGAACACGCCCATCGGGCCGTTCCAGAACACAGATTTCGCGGCGCGAACGACACTTGCGTATTTTTCGCGGGTCTTGGGACCGATGTCGAGGCCCATCTGGCCGGCGGCGAATTTATCGACCGTGGTGCAGGGGGTTGTGTCGTCGAGAGCGGTCGAAACGACGTGATCAACGGGCAGCAACAGTTCGCATTTCGAGCCGGCAACTTTGTCGAGAATCTTTTTGGCAACGTCCATTGCATCGTCTTCGACGCGGCTTGCGGCTACGTCAACGCCCCTGGCCTTGAGCAGTGTGTAGGCCATGGCACCGCCGATGCAGATCTGGTCGCACTTGTCGATGAGGCTTTCGATCACACCGATTTTATCCGACACTTTCGCGCCGCCGAGGATTGCGACGAACGGTTTTTCGGGGGAATCGACGATGCTGCCGAGGTACTTGATTTCTTTCTGAAGCAGATAGCCGCAGCCTTTGTTTGCGCCGAAATGCGGGACCATTGTGGCCATCGAAGCGTGTGCGCGGTGGCAGGTTCCAAATGCATCATTGACATAGACGTCGGCGAGGCTGGCGAGTGATTCGGCGAATTTTTTCTGGCTTTCCTTGACGGCTTTCTTGGCGGCCGCTTTTTCTTCGTCGGTTGCGAATATGCCACGGGGCTTGCCTTCTTCTTCCTCATAGAAACGGAGGTTCTCGAGCAAGAGGATCTGGCCGGGCTGCAGACGCTTGGACTGTTCGACGACGCCGTCACCCACGCAGTCTTCGGCGAAAATCACTTCGCGTTCGGGAAGCAGCTCGCTGAGACGTTCGGCGACCGGCTTGAGCGAAAATGCGGGATCCGGATTGTTTTTGGGACGACCGAGGTGCGATGCAACGATGGGCAGACCGCCGTTGCGAATCACGTACTGAATCGTGGGAATGGCCTGACGAATACGGAAATCGTCAGTAATGACGCCGTTTTCCAATGGCACGTTGAAGTCGACGCGGATAAATACGCGCTTGCCGTCCAGATTCAGGTCTTCTACTGTTTTAATACCGTCTAAATATGCCATATTTTATTTATCTCCTTTTTATTTATTTTTTTTCTGGGGCTCTGCCCCAATGAAATCCGAGTATCGCTCAAACTCATTTCGACGGCTAACGCCGTAAGCACCATTTTTTGCGCGGCTACGCGCCGCAGGCGGGTAGGGGACGTGCCACCGCGCACGCCCCC
>CAMKRB010000048.1 GCA_946415045.1 uncultured Myxococcales bacterium | reverse complement strand
GCAGAGGGGGGCGCGGCGTATGAAATAGCCGCGCGGGGGGATACTTCCCCCCTGCATGTACAAATCCTTGATTTATGCGGCTTCGCAGCCTTTTACCTCTTTGACTGCCGAGACATTGTCGTTGTCGTGGCACTCGGGATAGACGCCATTGGGCGCATCATCACTGGGTTTGTCGACGTGGAAATAGATTTTTGCGGGCAGTTTTACGGTGACTTCTTCACCGTTTACGGTCGCCTTGAGATTCCAGTCGAGTGTGGCCGTGCTGCTGAAGCTTGGTGCAAGCGGGGATTCGACGGTTGCTGTGCCGATATAGGCATCGACGCCAGCCTGGCCGTTGACATCCTTGACGAAGAACTGGACGGGCAGTCCGGCGCGTACGCCGTAGGAACCTTCATTGGAAACGTGCGCGATGAGTTTGATGAGATTGCAGTTGACTACGCTGGATTCGAGGTCGCCGGCGACGAAGTTTGGTGCGTTGAAGACGCCCTCGGGCTGGACGTTCTGGCGGTAGTTGTTATAGGTGAGCCAGTTTGCGGTTTCATTTTGGGGCACCGAACCATCGTCGTTGATGTTGGTGACATGATAGGTGTGCTGATTCCAAATCTGGCGCGTGCGCACCCAGTTGCCCCAGCTGTCTTCGTAGGCAACGAGACCGAACGGGGTATTGGCGTCAAAGCCGCAGCCATTTTTGGTACCAACTGGTTGTGTGGCATTCCCGTAATTCGAGCTCGTCGTGATGATCTCTGTTTTTCCGTCGGCGTCGATATCGACGATGAGCGGGTAATCGAGCACGGTGCCGGATGTGGCTTTTTCGCTCCACAGCTCGTGGCCGTCGGTACCTCTGTAAATTCTCACCCAGCACTGGTCGCGGTAGACGACTTCGGCTTTGCCGTCGCCTTCGAAATCGAATACGGACGATCCCGTGCGGTAGCTGGACGAATCGTTTGTAGCGACGCTCCACAGGACATCGCCGGTATTCCCTTTGAATACGGCATATTTTGAACCGCCGGCAATGCCGATTTCTGCCTTCGTGTCGCCGTCGAAATCGGCGATATTGGGGTGCCCGCCGCCACCACCGGGATGCGTGGTTTCCCACTGCTTTTCCTGTGTCCAGGTGTTGCCGTTTTTGTAGACTTTCCAGACGCTCACCGCTCCATTGGTGGGAGACAGCGACTTGACGCGGACGATTTCCGGTTTGAGTTCGCCGGGTTTGCCTTTGTCTTCGATCAGGTCTGCGACAGCAGTAAATCCCCATCCGTAATTCACGCCGGAATTGGCAACTTTACTCCAATCGAAAGTATCCACCGGGTCTTCCATAATCAGTTCGCATTTGTTGTTGTACATGCGGTGGCCAATGATTTCACTCTGACCGTCCTGATCGAGATCGGCGATGACAAAGCCATACTGGTACCATGCGGAGTAACTCGGAAAAGTGAGTTCGCATTGCCATTTGGTCAAATCGTTGCCCTTGATGATGCCGCGGGTGGTGACGATTTCGGCGATGTCATCGGAATCGATATCGGCGATGGCCGGATGAATATCGACCCAGTAGTTGGTGCTTTTCACCAAACGGTTATCGGCAATCTTGAGAAATGCTTTTTCCTGCCATTTCCATCCATCGCCGTTTTTCACGAGATTGAGAATGGCCAAACCGGAGGCATTCTCTTTGGATTCTGCCGTGGTGGCAATGACTTCGATCTTGCCGTCTTTATCGATATCGGCTGCAGCCATGCCGTCGTAACGATTCCACTGGCGATCGGTGGATTTGGCGATGATTGCTCCGGTTGCGCCGTCAAGCGCGAGGAGCTGGTAGCTCATGTTTACGAAGAAGACTTCTGGTGTGCCATCGCCATTTAAATCTGCGACCGCAGGCGTATTTTCGACCTTGTTTTCGGTATATCGCCATTTGGCTTTGGGCTTGAATTCGCCTGGGTTCGGCCGGTATTCACAGACATTGGGCGATTCCGAGGCTTTCACACAGGTCAGACTTGCGGGATCACAGAATTCGTCGAGGGCGCATGAATTGACATCGTCGAGCGTGCATGTTTTTCCGCGAGGCAGGCATTTGTTGAAGACGCAGATTTCAGAGCTGTTATCGCAGCACAGATTATTGTCTGCGCCGCATCGTGTCTGGACTTCGGAGCATTTGGCAACACAGGCGCCTTCGAAACAGGTTTCGTTTTCGGCGCAGCATTTATCTCCGCAGATTTCGTAGGGACAGTCCAGAACACAGTCATAATTGTCCAGATTGCACAACTGATGGTTGCCGCAGCAATAGCTTACGGTATTATCGTCAGTCGTGCAGCGGTGCTGTGACTCGCTGCATTTATTGGAGCATCCGATATAAGGCGGAATACATTCTTCGTTGCTGCTGCAGCACTCATTGCCACATTGCGGGGTGCCGTCGGTGCAAACGGATGCGCATTTGTTTGTAATGACATCACAAACTTGATCTGCTTCGCAGCAATCATTGCCGCAGTGCACCTCGCACTCAAAAACGCATTCGTTATTCACACATTTGGTGTCGCCAAGACAGTCCGGTTCGCAGATTTCCGACAGATTGACGCATCTGTTTCCGACGCATTTTTGATCCGGGTTGCACTGATTGTTACAGTTCGATTCGGGGCCTGGCGTGTTGGGTTTGCACTCGCCGTTGACGCACTTTTCGGTTGCGGAACACTGGTTGTTGCAAGCATCCGGGGATGGTTGTGAAGTGCAGTTTCCGTATGCATCGCACTGACCATTGGGACAGTTGCACGATGGGGTTGAGCTGCCGCTGGATGCGCCGCCGGACGATGAATCATCGCTGCATCCCATAAAGCCCATGCAACCGAGAACGCTCAGCACGATTGCAAGCTTTGTGTTGTTTTTCATAGACAGATTCTCCTTTTAACGATGTTGAATTGTTGCACAGGCTGTATGATTCATAAAAACAAGCTTTGCAAAATCAGCATGGATTTCTATACAGCTTGCCGAAGCATTATGAATCGCCAGATGATACATATGTTTTGTGGGGATATCGAGCAGAGCGAGTATCGCATGACGAATGGGGCTGGCATGGGTGACGAATATGGCATGGTTGTATTTGTCGATGGCGCGCATCACGCGGTTTCGGACGCTTTCGGATGATTCGCCATAAGGTCCGTAGCCGGTGACAAAGGGATCGGCGATATGCGCAAGCCACGTGGGATCCTTGTTGAGTTCGACCATACTCTGTCCGGTATATTCGCCGGTATCGACCTCGGTGATATCTTCATCGATGACGATTTCGAGCCCCAGGGCTTTGGCGATGGGTTCTGCGGTTTGGCGAGCGCGCATCATGGGACTGCAAACGATGAGGTCCGCTTTTGGGGAGCAGGAGTACAAAAACTGGCTTAAAGCCTGGGCCTGGAATATGCCGGTTTCGTTGAGTGGAATATCGGTGCGTCCCTGAATCTTGCGTTCATCGTTCCATTGTGTTCGGCCATGACGGCACAAATAGATTTCTTTCATAGAGACAAAGGGAAAGCTGAAATACGGGGCGTTGCGGGGCAAAGCCCCGCAGAGGGGGGCGCGGCGTATGCAATAGCCGCGCGGGGGGAGACTTCCCCCCTGCACAGAATATCATAATGAATTATCTTTGAAGAACCAAAAAGTTCCAACATAAATGGTTGGAATTTGCGCCTGAAATATCATTTCCATAATAATCGGCAGCGTCTGGTTTCGGATGCGGACATTGCGTGCGTTTACCGAAACCATCGCGACCGACGGGGTGAAAGGCTGGCCAGCAAAATGCCGGCTTTCAGCCTTTCATTAGTATGGCGAGGCTTATTCTTCGGCAGATGACCAGCGGATGTTGTCGATGAAAATCTGGCCGATCAGGGATTCAGCCTGTCCGTCTCCAAGGAAAGTTTTGTACTCGGGGCGAATTGTGATCTTTTTGATCTCGCCTGCGGTGAGTCCTGCGGGCAGCGTTAACTTGCTGAAATCAATCTCGTAACGTTGTGGCCGTAACTGCGTGTGATATGGCATTTCGGCAACCGCGAAATCCTCGATATCGTTCACGAAGAAGCGAAGTTTGCCCACATGGCGCGGGGTGCCCATGTATGGACAATCCATCTCCGGAAATGTCTCGTTACATACCATAGCGTCCCACAGCGTTCTGGATTGATTGCGCCATTCGAATGACAACACGCCGACGCCACCCTCGAAATCGTACAGTGTGACGTGATTTCGCCAGTATCGGCCGGAATAGTCAATTGTCGTTTGCGAACCGTCACGCCATTTACAAACCAGAGGTTCTTCTTCGCCTCGTGACATCAAACCAATATGTTGTGTGCCATCGAGCGTTCTGGATGCATTGCCAAGCAGTTTCCTGGCTTTGGCATGGAGTTTCCAGCTGCCGCGATCGATGTCGCGCTCCGCTCTCCATCCGGGGCCGACACCGTTATTATATCCGTTATCTGCCGCGCATTGGGTAATGATATCAAAGTTGTAAGAGTTGCATTCGCTGTAATTGTCGGTGATGGCTGTACCATCTTTACCGCGATGAGATTGTGTAAATTGTTGTGTGCAATTGCCCCACCAGAAGTCATATTCGAAATCTTCATGATAGACGCAGATTTCTTTGCCAGCGGATGAAACAACGCACTTCTTGGGGGCCGGGCATTTGGAATCTTCGCATGTTTCGATGGGTTGAAGGACACATTTGTTGCTTCTGTTACTGGAATCCGTTGTGTCGTATTGGCAGGCATAGCCGGATGGGCAGCTTGGGGTGATTTGGGGCGGTTCACCCTGGACGCACGTCACAACAATACTATCGTCGCAATAGGAATCTGTTATTTTGCAAATGGGTTCCGTTGTACAAGAACCGCTGGGAATGGATTCAAGCATCCTGCTGACGACATAGTTTGGCAGTTCGCTTGCCGGATTAAATGATTCCCAGATTCCGGAGCGGCAGATTTTGTAGTTTCCATTATCGCACATGATATCGTTTTCTGAGCATACACAGACGTTATTGGTGTTGTCGCATGTATAGGTACTGCCGCAGGTCGAATGTTCAATTGGGGTGGGACCTGGGGTAACATTGCAGTTAAAGGCAAGGCTGGTGTCGCAGAAACTTCCCGTATTGCCGGAGCATTCCAGCGGTTCATCGCCTGTACATGTCTTGAGGTGCGCCGACGCCTCTGCTGGCAGATTCATGGCGGTGCTCCATGCACCGAAGTTGTCGCACAGCTTGTATTTGCCTGCGCCTGCGCATCTGATCTGACCGGGATGGCATTCGACGCATTTGTGCAGGCCATCATTGCATAACTGCCGGTTTTCCAGGATGTTTTCGCAAGCACTGTCGATTGTGGGGAAGGTGCCTGCTGCGTCACACTGGATGGCAAGATCTTCAAAGATGTCTACAGCACTGCCGCAATAGTTGTTGTTGGATTCTTTGCATAACAGCTTGCGATCACATGTGTCGTCGCTGCAGTTTTCGTCAAATGGTTCTGTACACGAAAGCAGTGCGTTGGTGACATCCACGGGTAAATTCTTTGATTCGCTCCAGGTCTGATTATGACAAACGCTGTACTGCGGTTTTCCATTAACGATTCTGCATGAAACTTCGTTGTTGCGGCAGGTGATGCAGGTATTCGTTGTATTGTCGCAGACGGTTGAACCTGCGCAGTCTGAATCGGAGAGACATCCGACGCAGACATTGGTCGCCGGATTGCAGACTGGCTTATCTCCTGAGCAATTGTCGGTCCTGTCTTCCGTGCATTCGACGCATGAATGCGTATCGGTCCTGCAAATCAGGCCAGATGCACAGCTGTCGGTCACGCTGGGTTCGTGTGTATTTTCGCAGGTCAAAACGAGTGAATCTGTGCAGTGAACGGCGTCATCCACGCATTCGATCTTGTCGTCTTCGCCGCAATTGAGCAGATCCGCCGGGAGATCGGCCAGGATGGTTTCGATGGATTGCCAGACGCCATCTTTGCAAATCTGCTTGAGATCGCTGCTGCAGCGCAGGTGATTGTCGTCTGTTGCAGCACAGGGTTCGGGAATGCAGATTTCGTTCGCTGCATCGCAGACCATGCTGTTGCCACAGGTCGATACGTCAATGATTTGAGAAACTGCACTGCAGCTGATTTCGAGACTGTCGTTGCATGCCGTTCCGACATCTTCGCATTCCAGTTTGCCGGGAACGGCTGGATCGCTGTCCTGATTGCAGCGCACGATGGATTTCATATGGTCGGTCAATGTGGCCGGCAGGCTCCATTTTTCACCATCGCAGACCTGGAATTTATCAATATTGCAGCGCACATGGCCGGTTTCGGCTGTTGTGCATGGTTCCTGGATGCATGCGTGGTTTGCGTTATCACAGACAAACCCCTCTCCGCAGGTCGAATGCTTCACTTTTCCATCATCGGCCATTGCGCAGTTCAGACTGACTGTGGCGTCGCAATAGCTGGATGCGCTGTGGGCGTCATCACAGGTTGGGACTTCGTCGTCGCCAGTAGTGCATGTTGCGATATCGGTTGGCAGATCGGCCGGTGCCGCCCATTTGTCGTTCACACAGATTTGATATTGCGAGCCTGCACAGGCGAGTTCTCCGGTATTGCAGTCGACGGGCTGACAGACGATGCTGTCATTGTGGCAGGATGTACGGGGGCTGCAAACTACCAATTCATTCAGTTTTCCGTCGACGCATTCCAGAATTCGGTTGTCATCGCTGCAAAGTCTGTTTTTGTGCACGAGATCACCACAGTCTTTGCCATTGCGGCATCCTTCTTCGCTGCAAACCATTCGGGCATCACAGACTTCGGTGGCCGTCCATTCGTTATTGGCACAACCGACAAACGCACCGTCATCATTGCAGTAGCCTGCAGTCACGACGACGACTTCGGCATTTTCAGCAGTACAGGTAAATGTATGGCTGTCGCCGCAATAGCGGCCTTCGTCTTTGCACACAATGATACCGGGAACATCGGGATCCTCTCCCTGGCGACATGTGACGCCGGTTTTGACCGATTCGGGAATGGCGGCTGGTATGCTCCAGCTGGTTCCGTCGCAAATCTGGTATTTATCCAGCTTGCAGCGAACGTGATTCAATTCATCCGGTGTGCAGGGGTCGGGAATGCACGTATGCGCGTCGCTGCAAATCATTCCCTCGCCACATGTTGAAATGCTGACCTTTCCATCCTGATAAAGTGCGCAGTTCAGACTGACGGTCGCGTCGCAATAACTGGACGTCAGATTGGATGCATCACAGGTTGGGACTTCGTCGGCACCGGCAGTACAGGTCGCGATGTCGGTTGGCAGATCGGCCGGCGTCGACCATTTGTCGTTCACACAGAGCTGATATTGCGTTCCTTTGCATGCCAGTTCGCCTGTAATGCAGGTGACAGACTCGCATGTCACTTCGGTGTTGTTGCATGTAGTTCTGTTTGTGCATGTTTCGATTTCTTTAAGCTCACCATCGTCACAGTGCATGATGCGCGTATTATCTGCACATGCATTGCTGCCGTGCGGGACGCCAGCACATGGGTTGCCATCCCGGCATCCGTCCGCGCTGCAGATCTGCAGATCTCCGCATTCTTCGGGCGTTTGCCACGTATCGTCTTCGCATTTGACGAAACGACCATTATCATCGCAGTATCCCTGAGAAACCCTTGTCATCTCAGCATTCGCACTGGTGCAGCTAAACGAGAAACCATCGCCGCACGCACGTCCTTCGTGGCTGCAAACCATAAGTCCCGGTTCATTGGGATCACTGCCCTGGCTGCAAAATGCAAACGCTTTGACCGCTTCCGGCAATGGTCTGGGCAATTGCCAGTGTACGCCGTCGCAGGTCTGGTATTTGTTGCCAACCAGACATCGAATGCGATTGATATCGGATGCATCGCAGAATTCCAGCACGCATTCGTGCTGCACCGGATCACATACAAAGCCCTCACCGCATGAAGACATACGGACTTTGCCGTCATCGTACAGAGCACAGTTCAGCTTGACCGTATCATCGCAATAGCTTGTTTGGGCACCGTTGTTCTGACATGTCGGGAGCTCTTCACTGCCGTCGGCAGGCGCATTTCCCGTGCAAACCACGATATCGGTCGGCAAATCCGCGGCATCCGCCCAGCTTTCGTTGATGCATATCTGGTATTTGGTGCCTGCGCAGATCAATTCCCCTGTATTGCAGTCGACCGGAAGGCATTCGAGCGCATCGTTGTTACAGGATGTGCGGGGGGCACATGCTTCGGTTTCTTTGAATTCGCCATTGTTGCAAACCAGAATCCGATTCTCATTGCACACTCTGGTGCCATGCGCTGTTTCGCCGCAGGGACGATCGGTCACATCCGAAATACATTCGAAATGCTCTGGATCACAAACGGGCTTTTCACCCGCGCAGGTATCCAGCTTTTCCCACCGGTTCACGCCGTTGGCGATTACCTTGCAGACTTCAACGGTGTTGCCATTGCATCGTTTGGTGTCGCGACTTGCATTGCAATCACTTGCAATCGGCAGCGTGCCGTCTCCAACACACTGACCGTCCAGGCAATAGGGCGTATCGCCGCTACACTTTTCGTCGTCGCTCCACCGGCTGATGCGACAGATCTGAACCTGATTCTCGACTGTCGGATCACACCGTTTGATGCCGTCAAAATGACATTCCCATTTGACGACCTCGTTGCACGATGTGGCGAACAATGCGCCTATCGCTAACAGAAAATATAACTTTTTGTTTACATCATATAACTTTTTGTTTACACGATGAAGCCTGTTGTTGTGGCATTTTTTGTTCATACAGCTCCTTTGGTTGTGAACTCAAAATATCGGCAATAAACGACCACTTGTTCGTTTGCTGAAATAACAAACAAACAAACGAATTCCTGTTGATAACGAATTTTGTTTTTATTGCAATACCAATTTTGAAATTTCATTTGTTAAAGACGGGAGCTGTTGAACAAAATTCACCAACACTAAAATATAGGATATTTAAAAATGATATATATAACTAAATGTATATATTTCGTAATTTGTAAATGTTTATATAATTGTTCAGTATGTACCATATTGCAGTGATTTGGAACGGCCAAATCCAGGTCATATAAGGCGCAAGCCATCAAAAAGAGCCCCGGCTGAACAGTCACCGTACCGGCGTGCAAATATGAAAAAACACATTAAAAAAATTGTGCAAATGGAGTAGAAAGAGCGCGCCTTTTTTTAGGGCTGTCGTTATCGCCCGCTGATGGGCTTTTTAAGGAGAAAATGAATGAAATCGGTCATGTTGATGTGCTGTGAGTCGTGTGCCCCAAAACTCGCCGAGGGGATTGCAAAATCGCTTGAAAGCCAGGGAAAACGCGTCGCCATTTTTGTGCCCCACGCCGACTGTGCGGGGAAAAAGCCGGCCGATTGCGAAGCGCTCAAGCTGATTGCGGCAGGACGAAAAGACGCACTGCTGGCCAAATTGGCAGAACGCGTCGAGGCGGCTGGAAAAGATGCCGATATCGTTATTGTTCAGCCTATGGTTGCCGACGGCATGATGCGCATGGCTTATGACATCAACATCGCGCTGGCACATGATATCGATGCCACCGTCATTCCCGCCGTCTGTGCCGATGGAAAAACCGACGCTGAGGTCGCGGATGCGGCCGATCTGACCGTCAAATTGTTTGCACAGGAAGGACTTAAGATTTCCGTGATTGCCTCGCCATGCAGCGATGCAGCCGCTGCGCTCATTCGCGCCAAAGGCCTGGAGGTCGTCAACCCGAAGGATGCCAGACTCGCCGCAGATAAAGTCGTTTCGTCGAGTACGCGCGTCACACCAAATAAATTCCTCAAAAGCCTTTATAATATGGCTCGCGCCAACAAGCGCACCATCGTCCTGCCCGAAGGCAACGTCGACCGCATCATCAAGGCCGCTGCTGAGCTGCGCGCACAGGATGTCGTCAATATCGTACTCCTCGGCGACGAAGCCGAAATCCGCGCAAAGGCTGCCGAAATCGGTGTTTCCCTCGATGCATCAATCAAAATCGTCAATCCGAAGACCGACTCAAACCTCGCCGATTACGCCAATACGCTGTTCGAATTGCGCAAAGCCAAGGGCATGACCGAAGACAAAGCGCTCGAACTGATGAAAGATAAAACCTTCTTCGGTACGATGATGGTTTATAAAGGTGTCGCCGATGGTATGGTTTCGGGCGCTACGACGTCAACCGCCGAAACGATTCGTCCGGCGCTTCAGTTCGTCAAGACAAAACCTGGCATCAAAACGGTTTCAGGTGTTTTCCTTATGTCTCTGGCCGATCGCGTCTATGTCTATGGCGACTGCGCCGTCATCCCCAATCCCACCACCGATCAGCTCGTCGATGTCGCCGTGGCTTCGGCCGCAACAGCAAAAGCCTTTGGCATTGACCCAAGAATCGCCATGCTGTCCTATTCCACCGGCAATTCCGGAAGCGGTCCCGATGTCGATGCCGTCCGCGAAGCGACTGCAAAAGCCAAAGAAGCTGCGCCGGATCTCCTCATCGAAGGCCCAATCCAGTATGATGCCGCCGTTTCGCCCGAAGTCGCCAAAACCAAGCTCCCCGACAGCCCGGTTGCAGGTAAGGCCAATGTTTTCGTTTTCCCCAATCTCAACGCCGGAAACATCGGTTACAAAGCCGTTCAGCGCGCATCCGGTGCCATCGCCATCGGCCCGCTCCTTCAGGGACTCAAAAAGCCGGTCAACGATCTCAGCCGCGGTGCCACTGTCGCCGATATCGTCAATACCGTCATCGTTACCGCTATCCAGTCACAGAATTAGTACTCGCTTCCCCCCTAAATCTCCCTCTCCATTGAGAGAGGGGGACATCCGAATCTTTTAAACATACCAAACATGCAGGCTTTAAGCGGAATGGTGAAGGGGCCCCATTTCGTCTTTTTTGCGGCTGTAGCAGCCTGTTGGATTCTACCAACGCATGATAAATGGATTCCAAAGGGCAATGCCCTTTGGCAGGGTCTGGGGCAGAGCCCCAGATGACCAACTATCATTGATTTTTTATAAAGACGTTCCATGGAACGTCTCTTTTGTAAAGGAAACACATGAAATTACTCGTTATCAACTGCGGTTCATCCACTGTTAAATATCAGCTTCTCGAAATGCCCGCCGGCGACGTACTCGCCAAAGGCAACGTCGAGCGCATCGGCGAAGAAGTCGGCATCCTCAAGCACAAAACGGCCGACGGCAAAAAAGTCGAAATCACCGACGAAGTTTTCCCTACGCACGAAGCCGGTCTCAAGCGCGTCTTTGACCTGCTGCTCGACGGCACCATCAAATCCCTCGATGAAATCAAGGCCGTCGGCCACCGCGTCGTTCACGGCGGCGAAAAACTCACCAAAACCTGCCTGGTCGATCAGAGCATCATCGACGAAATCGAACGCGTCTATCCGCTCGATCCACTCCACGTCCCCGCACACGTCATCGGCCTCAAAGTCGCACAGAAACTGCTTCCCGGCGTTCCCAACGTCACCGTCTTCGACACCTCGTTCCACCAGACCATCCCCGAATACGCCTATCTCTACGCGATTCCCTACAGCCTCTACACCGATGAGCACATCCGCCGCTATGGCGCCCACGGCACGTCTCACCAGTTCGTCGCCAATCGTCTGGCCAAAATCCTCGGCAAAGACGTCAAAGATCTCAACATCATTTCGTGCCACCTCGGCAGCGGTTCGTCGATTACCGCCATTCAGGGCGGCAAATCCATCGATACCTCCATGGGCCTGACGCCGCTCGAAGGCCTCTGCATGGGCACGCGCTGCGGTGACATCGATCCCGCCGTCCTCACGTACCTCGGCCGCACCAAGGGCATGAACGCCGACGAACTCGACAACCTCATCAACAAAAAGTCCGGTCTGCTCGGCCTGTCGGGCATTTCCAACGACTGCCGCGTGCTCGAAGACGGCGTCGCCGAAGGCAAACCCGAAGCCATCCGCGCCATGAACGTCTTCAACTATCGCATCGTCAAATACATCGGTGCATACGCGATGGTGCTCGGTCACGTCGATGCCATCATCTTCACTGCCGGAATTGGTGAGAATTCGCCATACGTCCGCGCCGAAGTGTGCAAAAAACTCGGCCTGCTTGGCGTCGATATCGACCTCGAAGCCAACGATTGCCACGGCAAAGAGCGCAAAATCTCCACCGACAAATCCAAAGTCCAGGTCTGGATTATCCCCACAAACGAAGAACTCGCCATTGCCCAGCAGACCTATGATTTGGTAAACAAATAAGCCGTTTTGATTTGTATGTGTCGGCGTCTCGGGCTGCGCCCCACGACGCCGCAAGCCGCTATCGCCCTTTCGGTCGATACGCGGCTTTTTTTAGGCTTTGTTTAACGAGCGTGGATATGAAAAAAACAAGGTTCTCTGCTTTGCGGCCACGAGCGATGAGCAATGAGCCACGAGTGCTCATTGGCCAACTCGACGCTCGATGCTCGGCGCTCTTTGCCAATATCTCACACGTATCGGGGTAACGCTGTATCCACACTGGTTAAGCATAGCCTTTTTATATGTGTCGGCGTCTCGGGCATTCGCCCCACGCCGCCGGATGCCCACCTAAAATGGCAGCGCATATCCGACATCAATGGGACGGCCGCTGCTCCTTTTGGGCGGTTCGGGGGCTGGTGCGGTTTCTTCTTCCTGTTTTTGTCCCTTTCTGCGTTTGTTTGTCTGGGGTTGCAGGGGTTCCGGTGATGCTTGCTGTGATGAAGTGCGAACCGTTTGCGTTGGCTGTGTGGGATCTTTAAACAGCAAAAGTGGATCGAATTCCGTTTGTGATGGAACCGCCAGGGAATCCTGCGCTGTGCCGGACGATGCCTGGGATGCCGTGAACGCTGGGGTGTCTGCGCGATTGGGGGACGGTGTCGCGGGTTCCAGACCCAGCATAAAATCGTCGGATGACTGCGGTTTGGGCGTTTGCGGAATCGATGCAGAAACCCGCGGTACAGACCTGAGATCGCCTTGTTGACGGGCCAGATTCAACAGCTGCGCTTTCTGTTCACCAGTGATGTCCAGATAAATCACGACGGGTAAGGTCTGTCCAGGGTTTCCCGTATTGACGTCGCTTCCGACACAAAGAAACCCCGTGCCAAGCTCTTCCAGTGATGTGCTGGATGCAGGCATTTTCACTGATGTGCTGGATGCGGGCGATTTCACTCGGTTTGCAGCTGTTCTTGATTTGCGCGATGTCGATGCACATCCCGAAACCATGGCCAGTATCAGCAGAATCAGAATCAGATGGGGAATTTTAAATGATAAACGTTTCATTTGATGACTCGAAGAAGAGAAAACTGTAAGCGCTTCATTTGGTGGGATGATTTGAAACTATACTATAGAATGATGCGCTGTATGAGTGACGAAACCGGCTGTGTTTCGGCACCGTCATGCAAATCCCTATCATTTTTGCGGGCGCGATATAATATCATCACAATATTATAATTTATTATAGGATAACAGTTTTGTTTGTTTTGGGGGTGTTCAGATGGTGTTTTGGAATTTGGATTCGGGGTGGTGAATGGATTTGACAGTTGGCTTTATCTGGATAACGCATGCTCCATAGCTCTGGATAGAGAGGGTTTCAGATGGGGCGGCAGCGGATGGAGAATTTGGGTGGCGCAGGCGGGTTGTCGTGCGTATCGCAGATAGCACGACACGGCGCCGTATGGCCGTTTCGCGGCCATAGGCGACGAATTAAAAAAAATATCTATGTGGTATGCAAATTGAAATGTTCTTCATTTGTCAGGCATCATGCGGTATGAACGCAATAGCCACAGACGCTTTTGATAAAAGTTAAAAATCGTTGAGATAGGAGATGAAAAGATGAAAGCGAACATGCATCATAAGTTGTTTTGGGGGTTATCGTCGATTGGTATGTTTTGTGCGCCTGTGATGACTGCCGCGCAGACACCGGCCGAAGAGGCTTCTGCAGCGGTTGCGGCTGCTGCGGCGACTGCAGCGGCTGATGTGAACGCAAGTGAAGCTGTGGTGACGGTACAAAACGATGCTGCAAGTGCATCGGCACCGGCCGTGGATAGCGGATCAGATTACGATGTTTATGTCGTGGCGGCGGATGATTCAGCAAATGCGTCTCTGCCGCCGGTCGTTTCCGATCCTCCCAGAACCAAAGATAATCTGCTCGGTTCGGGCGGTATGATCGCTTTGAATATCGGTCCGAACTATGCTTTTAAAGATCAGCTCTATACAAGTGGTGACCGAAAGATTAATGTCGCAACTGCGGGGCTTGAGGCTTCCATCGATTTGGGATACAAGTTTGAATATGTCGGCGTGTTTCTTGAGCTGATGTTCAGAGGCGGTTCGGTCGTTGAGGATGATGTACACTATCATTGCCCGTCGAATACTTTTAATAAGGATGATACATGTTTTAAATACTATGCAGTGAAGAAGGGCGACTGGGATACCTATTTCATGGGAATTGGCGCTATGGTCGCCGGATATATTCCATTTAATTCGTGGGTGTTTGGATCGATTGGTGCCGGTTTCATTGGATATCTCGGAAGAACAACTGACGGTGACGAATCTGCATACAACTACGCTTTCAAGGCATCACTTGGGGTGAATTTCGCGGTAACTCCGGATGTTGCGGTTGGGTTCGCAGTCAATTATGAGGGCATGTTTGACCGCAGACAAAGTATTTCACCCGCATTCAGTCTGATTTATAATTACTAGGAACAATACATATAAGGAATACGACGATGAAAAATATACAAACAATTCTGCTGAGTCTAATGGTTTTGATTCTTGCCGGTTTGTCGA
>CAMKRB010000047.1 GCA_946415045.1 uncultured Myxococcales bacterium | reverse complement strand
GCTGGCAATAGCTTCACACGTGACTATTTTGCAACATCCGAAAGGGCCTTTTGCATTTTTTTGACCATGTATTCCTTGGTCGCAGTCATGATGATCTCACCGAATTTTTTGTTTGCCGCTATGAACGACTCGTTTGAGGCGCACCGGGCACCGGCAAGCAATTTCTCGTTGTCTTTGGGAACGATGTCGCTCAGCATTTGCTTAACAGCGGTATCATCCTTGGCTTCTTCGACTTTTTCGAACATTTTGTTCATGCATTCAGCGATATCATCGCCATTTTTGTTCGTGAATTTATCGATTTTCTTTGCGAGTGTTTCGCAATCGTCTTCACTTGAAAGGGCGAGCTCGAAGTAATCGTTCATGTAACCCTTTAATTTTTCTTCGGGGCTTTTGAAGCATGCGCTGATACCGATGAGCATCCACAGGGCCAAAACTGTCAAACCGAATCGTTTTATCATTTATATCCTCCAAAGGTCGTGAGCATGACGGCTGCTCTTGTTAAGTGCGCAAACCTAGGCTTTATCGATGCGCTGGCGGCTCAACCGATAGTCTGAAGCATCGATGTTCATGGCGCGCGCCATCACCAGAATGCGGGATGCCGTGCGTTCCGAGACGCGGTCTTCGATGTGATCCCGTCCCATGAGCTGTTTCACAAACGTATTGTAGTCCTCGACGCTGAGAAATCCCTCTTTCTTATAGCTCTTTTCGGCGTACTTTTTCCACTGCAGCGAAGCGGAAGGGCTGTTGGAAAGCGGGTTATAGCCATTCCGGATGTACAGATTGTAACCGCTGGTATCGCGATCGTAGTAATTGCTTGCGAACATGGTGACCAGTTTGGGATTGAGGTACCGCCGGTTGATGATTTCGTCGATGATGCGAATTTCGAAATCATTGGCTTTATCGCGGCCCTTGCCGAGTTCGTCGATGAACAGAACGGGCACGGCAACGATGGGATCGATATAATTGGCTTCGGGAATATTCTGTCCGTAGGATGCGCGGATATCGCTGAGCAAATTGGAATAATCGATGTATTTGCACGGAATGCCGAATTCGAGCGTGAGAAACCGGATGGCAGCACACAGCAGATGTGTCTTTCCCGTGCCAGGACCGCCCTCAAGCAGATAGCCGTTGGGGTCTTTATCAAAGTTCTGGATATTGGCGATGAACTGGCGAACACGAGCGGCATTGCGAATGTTCTGCAGATCGTAGTTGTTTAGTGTCGCCTCCATAAATCTGGCCGGAATGCCCGCCTGGTTATAGGCGTCGATGCGTCTGAGCGCTTTTTGTCCCGGGCATGGCGACAGCATGGCGTAATTCTGCTCATTTGTGGTTTGCACAAATCTGAGACCATCGCAAAGCGGGCAGCAGGTGAGCCTGCTTTCGTCCCACGACGGCTGGATTCTGGATATTCCCGCATCGTTGATAAATGTCTGTTTGAGCGTGTTTTTAAGGATGCATTTGCTGTAATCCATTTGAACCCCACTGATACGCCTTGCCGGGCGTATTCCGAACTACTCGATTCTTTCCCACAGCTGTTGTGCAGTGAGGTTTTGAATATCGAGAGAAACTCTGCCGATGTCAAGGGTTGCGCCCCAATACCTGGTAATGCGGGGATCGCGTCTGGCCATGCGCAGACTGGGTCTGATCTGGAGTTCCAGCTTGCATTCTCCGGGATTTCCGCACAGCGCACCAAGGGCGATTTCAGCTCTGCCCGGCACTTCATAACCCTGTGGCTCGTACCCGAAAAACGCTGCGATTTCGCGCCATGCCTTGCCTTCGCCCTGTCTTGCCATCAGGCGGCCGGCAATGGGCTGCGTCGCCCCGGGGGCTTCGAACTTGAGATAAAAATCGTGTCCCTGCCTGACTTTTATGGGCGTCTGCGCTGCTTTTACCTTAGCGCCATTCCAGATTTCAGCGCATTCCGACTCGTTGCACAGCGACAGCCTGAGCACATCCGAAGTTTTTTTGTTATCTGCATCGGTCTTGTGACGGTGGGGCGCACCGGTTTCAACGCCGGCAAATACGCGATAGCTGCGATCGAGCACGACGGGAATGGTCATGATCGGTTCCTGAGTGCATGCGTCTGAACCACCGGGCTGTGTGCATGAGGACGGCGCATCGTCCGGCCATATTTTTATCGTCGCAGCTGCATTGACGCGATAGGTATTGGCCGACGAAAACCAAGGCTGCAAATTGAGTCTGTCGTGATGTCCGTCAGGCTGATGCATGGGGGCCCACACAAACGTATCCTCTTTTAGCCATTTGCCGCGTTTGATGAGTGATTTTCCGGCTTTGAGCGTATCCACACTCAGCGAGGCAATAAAATCGGGGACGCCTGCAGGCATCGGCCGTTTTTGCCAGTCGAGCGTCAGATACTGCGGTAAAATGGCAGATCCGCTCGTCTGCAATGACCACTTCGCTCCCACGTATGCGCCAATGGCCCGGTTTCTGGCTTCTTCGGGCAAATCCTTCCAGCGGTATATCAACGCAGCATCGCGCTGTTCTGTTGGTTCGAGTTCGGCCATACGACCGAGTTGCCCACTGTCTGCAACCTGCGCAACGAGCGCAAAAATATCGTCAGATGTTTCGATTTGACTTTGTAATGCGGCAATGTTCTCTTTTGCCCATCCCAGGTTTTGCCATTGCTGCAGATGATTCGACAGATAAACCAGCGCTTCGTGATGATTGGGCGTTTTATTGCGCAATTCCTGAAATGCCCGTTTTCCGCGCGCCTCAATCCAGGGCTGGTCTGACGCGTAAAAAGCCGGACCATAGGCCGCATAAACGCGTTCAACAATCGGCTGTATCCACGGATATTTCTCGATACAGCCTTTTTCGGATTCCATGCGTGCAACGATTTGCGCCTGGTTGGGCAGATCCGTGGAGGTCACATGCGGCTCGAACGTCTCATCCGTTCCACTGCATGCACCGGCAACACACGACGGACAAATCGGATTATCGGCAAAACTGCTCTGCATCTGAGGCTGTTTGCACCCCGACAGGCCACACATCATTATAATAGCACTCACAGCCGCACATCCGGCTATTTGGACATTTCGGTTCATAACGACTCCATTGCCTTTGCAAAGGCCGCCGTCTTATAGGTGAAATCCCCAAAAGGTGAAAGCGGAAATCACATCGTCCCCAGGGTTACCGCATTTACTTTGGCATCATAATGCAGCAGCCCTGACATAGTCCCAAAACTTGCCTGCGCACCGAATTTTTGTAGTCTGGATCTGCCGAATGATGTTTCGGCTGATTGGACAGGTATTATGAATGCATTTCATCGACATATTCGACGCATGATATCGCTTTTGGCAGGTGTGAGCGCGCTGTCACTGCTGTCATCCTCTGCGTTTGCCGATCCAGTGATTCACCATCACACGCGTCTCGAAGCCCAGCGCGAGACGAGTGCAGGTGCGGGGTCGGTTGTAAAAAAAACCACGGATCCTGTGATGAATACACAGAATTCCGTGACCACCCAGGATAAAGCAGCGCTCCCGCAGTTGCCGGATATTACGGTTGAAACACCGGTATTGCCCGGCGAAATCCGCACGATTGTGATCGATCCCGGTCATGGCGGCACAAATGCCGGTGCCATTGGCGTGGCCAGGATTCACGAGAAATATCTCACGCTGCAGGTCGCGTTGATCGTCGCCGACAGGCTGCGGGCCAAAATGCCCGATGTGAATATCGTGCTCACAAGACAGCGCGATGAGGCTTTGTCGCTGACGGAACGCATTCAGATGGCCAACCAGATACAGGCAGATTTGTTCGTGAGTCTCCACTTCAACAGCTCGACAAATCCCGAAGCCATCGGCTACGAAAGCTTTTGGGCCGGCGATTTCTGGGCCGCCGATATGGAGAAAAATGGCGAAACCATCGATGACCAAACGCGCGAAACGCGCACCAAAACTGCAAAATTGGGCGAACGCATGGCAAAATGCTTTAACCACGCGATGCATCGGCGGTTCGACGTGCTCGATCGCGGCGTAAAACCCGGCGATTACACCGTTCTCACCCGAGCTGCGGTGCCTTCGGTTGTGCTGGAACTCGCTTTCTTATCCCATGCTAAGGAAGGCATCGGGGTTGTTTCACAGTCCGTACGCTCCAAACTCGCCGATGCCGTCGTCGATGCCATTGTGAAATATGGGAACGTCGATTATATTCCGTAGACGTGCAGGATTTTTGTTACCATTTTCGCCGGGCGTATGGCGCAGCCATAGACCGGCGGCCTGCCGTATGGACGCAGCGCGGCCATAGGCAGGACAACTCAAAAAAAAATAAGGAATCATTATGGCATCTACAATTGATGAAATTACGATCGATTATACCGATGAAAACGGCCAGCAAATCATCCGGCAGCTCGACAAAAAAGTGCTCTCCAAAGGCGCCTGGACGACCATCATGTTTCTGTTTGCTGAATGGGATCGCCGCAAAAATCAATGGGGCGCGCCAAAGGCTCGCATCGACCGGTTCCAGAAAAAAAACGGCGAATACCGTTCGCAGTCGAAGTTTAAGTTCACGTCGGCCAAACAGGCGCGCCAGATTATCGAAGTGTTGCAGGGATGGCTCGATTCGGGCGAGTTCGAGGGCGACGAGGAAGAATAATTGTAATATTCAGCCGGGGCTCTGCCACGGACCCCGCCAAAGGGTTAAGCCCTTTGGAATCCGCATTATTTTTACATGCTTCCATTTCTTGCCAGATAATATGGCCACAAAAGACGAAATGGGGCCTCTCCCCCCATTTCGCTAAAACCTTAACTGCCATGCATGTTATGCCAGGAAAATCAGCCGTGAGCTGAATTGTTGCAGAATTCTCAAAAAACGCTTGAAAGTGGGCAAAATCTGCATACATTGGCACACATGCGCACGGCTGTGTGCCGACGCTCGATTTGTCGTATAAACCCGGTCGCTGAAATCGTATAAAAACCGGGAAACTGGAGATAGCTCATGTCTTTTTTTTATGCTCTGCGCAGATTTTTTAAGCCAACGCCCGAAGAAAAAGCCGACAAACTGCGACGCCGGATCATGAATATGTACGGGCAGACCGACGAACGCCGCTATGCGCTCTCGCAGCTGTTTGCCATGGACCCCGAACTCGCCGCACCACGCCTGATCGCGCGCTTTACATGCCAGTGCGAAAACAATACGGTCGATTCTGAAGAAAAGGAATATACCAAGAATTTGCTGGTCGAAATCGGCGAGCCTGCGGTCGAACCCCTTGAACAGTTTCTGCGAAACAACGATAAGGATTTCAGCTGGCCTTACCGTGCGCTGAGCGAGATTTTGTCGCATGGCGCGCTGGTAAAGTTCGTCGTCGAGCTGCTCAATTCGATTGGCCCCGATTATGTGCGCGATCCCGAACGCAAGGAACAGCTCATTCTCACGGTAAAATCCTTCTTCGAAGACGACGTCAAACTCGCCGTGCTGCCCTATCTTGGCGACGATAACGAAACGATTCGATTTGTGGCAGCCGACACGGTCATCTCTCATGCCCACCCCAAAGGCATCGAGGCTTTAAGCGCCCGTCTGGCCACCGAAAACAGTCAGCGCGTTTTGACGTTGATCGCAACCGCTTTTCGTGACAAAGAATGGATCGTTTCAGAGGCCGATCGCGAAGCTGTTTCGTCCAACCTGCCTTCCGAGTTCCGCCTCAATCCAAATGGTCAGATTCTGTAATAAAGGTTTCCTGTTTTTGGCATGAAAAAGCATCTGTTATACATCTTTCTCACCGCGCTCATCGCTTTGATGACAGCCTGCGGCACCGCGCAAAAAACCGTGTTTACCGGTGAACCCAAAAGCGAGGCTGAGGCGGCATACCGCAAGGCCGTCAAAAAGATGGAAGGCGGTTCCTATGATGATGCCGTCAAGTCGTTTCATGCCATCAAGCTCAAATATCCGTATGCAACGCGCTGGGCAACGCTGTGCGATTTGCGCATCGCCGATGCATTTCGCTATAATGGCGAATATGCTCAGGCTGCTACGTCCTATCAGGCATTCATCCGCACCTACCCTGCACATGCCGATATTGCTTACGCCATGTATCAGGCCGCAAACTGCTATTACGAGATGATGCCGAGCGACTTCTTTATTCTGCCCGATCCCTGGCAGCGCGACCGCGCAACGACACAACAGGCACTCAGCGCTTTCGAGAGCTATCTGCGCCGCTTCCCCAACGATGAAAATGTGCCCAAAGCCCGCGAACAGTACGCCGAGGTCCGCCGCCGCCTGTCCAATCACGAACTCTACGTCGCCGAATACAATTTCAAACACGAAGCCTATCAGGGCAGCGTCAATCGGCTGGTCGATCTCATCGCCACCTATCCCAACGAGGAAATTACCCCAAAAGCGCATATCCTGCTTGCGCACAGCTATCTCAAACTCAACGATCCTGTTTCGGCCAAAAAAACGCTGAACCAGCTCATCGAAAAATATCCCGATTCTGAATACATCGACGAAGCCCGGCGTTGGATTGCCGCCAACCCCGAGGTTCCCTAATGACGGAGGAAATATGGCAAACGAACTCGCAAAACGTGGCACCCTGATCAAGGCCGGCACGCTCGTATGTCTGGGCGGCAGCATCATCAGCTTCGTCCTCTCACACTGGATCATTGGTCTTATCCTGCTCGGCGGCACCGGCTACCTCGGCTGGCAGCTGATTAAGAATTACGCCGAACGCGGTAAACGCTTCTAATTCCTTTTATTTTCGCTCGCCTATGCGCCGCGCGCATACGGCTCGCCGCCCGGGCTATTGGTCTGCGCCAATACGCCCGGGCTTTTTTTTGTTCTACTTTAGAATGCGACGGCCCTGGGCCCCCTTCCCCATTTCGTCTGATCTGCTATCCAATGCGACGGCCCTGGCCCCCCCACAGTTGTGCACCGCGTCACGAATTAACTTCGCTATTTTTTGCATATTGCTTTTGTATCGCGAATTTTATTCAAAATAATTTTGACACACATGTATGTGCGTGCTAGAGAGGAGCGTTGTTTGGGTGTCAAAACCAACTGTTGACGAAATGATAATGTCATTTCAATCCCCGCAGAATTTGTTGTTGTGCGGGTTTTTCTTGTTTTTTTTGATGAATCCTGATGGAGTGCTTATGAGATTTTTATTGCCAGTCTGTCTGCTGATTATGGTTGCATCGTGCAACAATACGCAGCCCAACGACCTCGCTGTCAATTTGCAACGCCAGAACCAGCCAGTAGTGAACGGTGAAATGGTGACAGGCGACGATTATTTGTCGACGACAATGCTCGCTTATGATGTCGCAGAACATTATGGCGAACAATTTTTGGATGCGTATGGTAAGTTGTCGCTCTTTTGTTCCTCAACGCTGATCACGCCCAATTATGTGCTCACGGCCGCACATTGTATTTGTAACTCCGACCGTTCTCCCATAGATTTGGATGAGTATCGACGCGGCGTTTATGTATTTGCAGCACAATCAGTGTACGATGCACGACACAAATACGAGATCGAAGCATTTTATCCCCACCCCAACTATCCATGTGATTATGTAAGAGAAGAGGGGGTGTATGATGATATCGCAATTATCAAGCTAAAGAATCCGGTGCCGCTGTCTGAAATCAAGCCTGTTTCGCCGCTGCCGCCGTCGCTTGCCATTCAAGCGTCTGAAGTGGACAGTGCCGAGGGCGTGACCGTGGTCGATGTCGGATTTGGCATTACAAAGGATCAACTGAACGATCCGAACGACACCAAGCACGTGATGGTGTCGAAAGTTTTCGGCTATTGCCCGAAAACAGAGGAGCAGAGTGACAAGTGCAAAGAGCCGGTTCCGATGATCATCGACCACGGGGATCACACCCATAATACCAAATATTATTTGCATGATGGAACGATCTACACGCGGATGGGTTATGGTTCGCACAGCCTGGTCTGTTCGGGAGATTCCGGTGGCTCGATGTATGCCATTCGCAATGGCATTCCCTATGTCGCTGGCGTGCATGGTTTTGTGAGCAGCTACGAATGCAACGAAGATGAACTCGCAGGCAGCGCGATTGTGAGTGATCATTATGATTTTATTCGCAGCATCGTGACCGATTTGCCGTCGGATACGCCCGAAACCAATTGCAACGATGGCCAGGATGACAACAACGACGGCCGCCTCGACTGCGAAGATCCGTGGTGTTATTATGCGCCTGTGTGCCTGACCGAAGTCTGTGACGACGGTTACGACAACAACAACGACAATCTTGCAGACTGCGCAGATCCGCAGTGCAATCATGCAGTGAACTGCCAGCCCGAGGTATGCAACGACAACGCCGATAACAATGGCAACGACAAGGTGGACTGCGACGATCCCGCTTGCGCGGATTCGACCTACTGCAAGCCCGAAATCTGTGACGACAACATCGATAATAACGGCAACGACAAAGTGGACTGCGATGATCCGCTGTGTGCCAATGCTTTGATATGCCAGCCCGAAATCTGTGATGACAAGATCGACAATAACGGCGACAACAAGGCGGATTGCGCAGATCCAAAGTGCGCAAGCGATCCGGCATGCCAAGGCTCAGCATGTGATTGCAGCGACATCAGCTGTAATCACCCCGATTGCGTCGAAATCTGTGACGACAAGATCGATAACAATGGCGACGACAAGGTAGATTGCGACGATCCGCGATGTGCCGATGTCGTATCGTGCAAATCGGAAATCTGTAATGACGGTATCGATAACAATGGCGACGGCATTTATGACTGCGACGATGCTTCGTGCGCCGATAATGACTATTGCAAGTCGGAAATCTGTGACGACAAAATCGATAACAACGGCGACGGCAAAACCGATTGCGAAGATCCCGTCTGTGCTGCACGATATGTATGCAATCCTTACGAACCCAAAGACCCCGAGATTTATAAGGAAAGCGCATGCAGTGCTTCGGTTCATCAGAATGCGCCGGCATCGGCATGGGCTGTGATTGCCGGATTGCTGGGATTGCTGGGACTGTGCCGCCGAAATCGTTCACGTTTGTTTAAATCATCTATCGACAAATAAGGAATACCAATATGAAACATACATTTATACTGGCAATGAGTGCGCTTTTGCTGTGTGCATGCAACGAAAGCGTCAAATATGGTTCTGAATGTACCAACGGGGATATACCCAGATGTACAGACGATTATCACTTTGTCAAATGTGACAATGGTTCGAATAAAACGGAATCTTGCTGCAGCGATGCAGAAATTGCGGCAGGCACATGTGGATCTGTGTGCATGATGCGCGCAGCGGGCGCGGTCTGTGAAAAAACAAGCATTGTGGTTGAGCAGCCGGAATGCGGCAATGGCAAACTCGAATCGGGTGAGCAATGCGACAGCCAGGATTTGAACGGTAATTCGTGCGTCAACAAATATGGCGTGAATGCAAAAGGTCAGGCGGTATGCGATCCCGTCACATGCCAGGTGCGATACGATGGCTGTCAGCCGGATACGACCAAATGTGGCGACGGCATCATCGATTCCGGCGAAGATTGCGATGGCGATGCACTGAATGATCACTCCTGTGCCGCCGATGTCGCCGGATCCAGCGGAAATCTCAAATGTACAGATACATGCAAATTCGATTATTCCGATTGCCATGTCCCGACTTGCGGAAATGGCCGGATCGACGAAGGCGAAACGTGCGATACAGCCATTCCACTCACCCTGTCGTGCTCGGATGTGACGCGAGGGGCAACCGGACAGCTCTCGTGCAACAATCTCTGCCAAATCGATGTTTCAGCGTGCGAGATTCCAAAACTCAGCGAACGCTGTGATATCTCCGGTGATTTGAACAATGGCGGCTGCGACGATAAAGGACGCCATGTCTTTTGTGAAAATGGCCTCATTCATGTCAATGAATGCGCGTATCGCAAATTGGACGGTGACGGTGTGTGCGCGGTATTCGAATTGGGGGATGGCAACTGGATATCAGGATGCGCCGGATTCATTGACGAATGCGATAATCCAGGCGAAATCAAAAGACGCTGCGCGATGGACAGCGAATATAAGACAGCCTTGCAGATCTGCAGACACGACGCAATCTCGGGTAAAAACTTCTGGGTCGAAACCGAGGATCCAAGATATGAAGCCTGCACCTATTCGTGTTCCAGAGAAACCGGAACCTGTAAAAAATTGTCAGATCTTGATACGGCTTCATGCAATCAGTTTGATCCTCCCAAGTGTGAAGGAAATGTAGCGATCAATTGTGAATCGACGAAATATGGATATAAATACGAAGCCTCAGAGTGTTCGGAAGCATGTGTCATCTTTGATTATGGCGAAGATTATATCAAACAGGCTGCATGCGTTTTTAAAGAAGACGATAAATGTCAGGTAGGCGATTCTAATACCAGGTTATGCTATGGTGACACAGCTAGGGAATTGGAATGCAATAAAGTTCTGGATCATACTGACGGGTATCTTATTGGGGTTGGTAATGAGAAGTGCGAAAATGGCTGCGATCCCGATAACGGTGAATGCGTGAAGTTCGATGCTAATGAAGGCAAGCGCTGTACGACCAGATCCGAAACCAAGTGCCTTGGTGACGACATGCTGCAGTATTGCAATGAGAATAAAGTATATGCCAGCCGCGTATGCATCGGCAAAGACGGAAAAACAGGTGTATGCATCGAAGAAGACAAATCCGCCAATTGCTACGAAACATGCACAGAGGAAGGCGCAACACGAAGTTCCTGCATAACGACTTCGGAAAACGCCGCATATACTTCGACCGAGACCTGTACGAATATCAACGGCGTACTCGTGTATAAAGAAACATCCACCGAAAACTGTGCAGCCTTTGGGTGCAAAAATGATAATTCGGGATGCATTAAATTCCGGGACGATGATGGCACCAATTGTTCTGCTGATATAGATAAAGATGCCTGTTTTGGCAATATTGTGTCGTGGTGTAATCATGGCAGAAAAACATCTGTCGATTGCAAGTACTACGGCTCTGATACGAGTTGTGCCATACTGGAAGATGGCTCAGCCTATTGCATGGAGACTTGTGACGTCCTTGATGAAGAGAAAAAAGTATGCGTGTATGATGATGAGGAAAATGGCTATATTACAAAGCACAAAAAGTGCATCACAGCATCAAACGGCGTAAAAGTATTCAATTCCATAGAAACTGAATCATGCAGCGAAGGATGCAACGAAACCTGGGATGCATGCGTGCATTGTACACCAGGCGATGTTCTTACAATGTGCTCCGAAAGCTATGGAGAAAATGGCATCAATCTCTATCTGGAGTGCAAAAGTAATGGCGGCACCCCCTATTGGGATTACAAAATTGTAAACCGTGAAAGTGTTTACGAAGTATGCCCCGATGGGTGCAACGCCACTAAAACCGCCTGTAATAAGGTGCTCGACATACAGGGTGAGGCGTGTGACAGTTCATTCCAAAGCAGATGTATCGATGGCTATCGCGTTGAATGCGCAAACAGCGGATTTGTGAGTGCAGAAACCTGTCCATCGGATACGAGTTGCCACACGAGTCCTGCCATGGGCAATACCAATTGCTCAACCCCCTGCACTCAGCCGCAGGCCCCCCAGATATTCTGTGTCACGTTCCCCGAAGATAACAGCAGTTATTTATATCAGGTAAGCTGCGAACGCGTGGACGGCGGTTTGTATGATTTCCAGAATGTGTTGCAGCAGTGCGCCAAAGGCTGCAATTCAAGTCGAACAGCCTGCAAATAATAAATCAATAAATGCCCCCTACCCCCGGTTCCCCGCGAGCCGGGGATTTTTTTGGCAGTGTGGCGGTAACTGTTCAGCCCTCTATTAACTTTTCCAGCACAACATGCATGCTGAACTGTAACCGGGGTGTTGGTCTATGGCCGCCCCCCTCTCCCGTTGCAATATTATGTGTCTCGCTATTGGCCGCCATGCGCCCAATACGCTCGCCAGCGCGGCTATCTGCGATACGCCGCGCTTGATTTTTTGGCTGTGTTTAACCAGTGTGGATATAGCTTTCGCACCCGATATCTGGAAGTTCAGGCTTATAGCTTGTAGTTGGCTAAAGAGTACTATAAGCTATAAGCCATAAGCTATAAGCAGTGAAGCAAACGACTTTGCATTTGCATATCCACGCTCGTTAAATAGAGCCTAATTTTTGAGTGGACGATGCTATCTGCGATACGCATCGTCAGGGCTCGCTATTGGCTTTACGCCAATAGCGAGGCAAACTCTTAATAACCAGGAATGGCGCAGTCCGTATCTGCTTTGAAGCATCCCTTGGTGCATTTCTTTTGGATTTTTTGCTTATAGCACCCCTTCACACACAAGAATCCGGTTGCAATCTGGCCGTCACCGTTGGGGTTACCTTCACAGCGCCATCTCGTGCCGTTCTCGACATCGCACTGATCAGCGGCATCGCATTTGCCATCCTTATCTCCTCCCGGCTGGGGGTCATCATCACCACCGCCGTAATCCGGGACCTCTTCACAATTGTTTTCATCATAGCACATACCCACGCCGCCGCCGCCGCCGCCGCCGCCACCGGCACCACCGGACGCCTGCTTGCTTCCCGAGTTTCCGTCATCACTATCTTCTGAACACCCAAACCCAACAAATGCAGTCAGGCAAAGTGCAAGCAATAAAGACAACAGCTTTCTAATACACATGCTTCTTCCCTTTATAAAAAACCACAATAAACCGCGCAAACCCACGGCCAAAACAATGAACGACCCGTTTACAATAAAAGTACCGTAAACTTGCGGTAGCATAAAAAAAAAAAAAAAAAAGCAAGTCCTTCCGATAAAAAAATTTACATTTTCGGTAACTGCTCAGCCCGTATGCGCTTCCCAAAGCTTAGAGTTTGAACCGTGACAAGGCAGAAGGCCTAAGGCCTAAGGCAGGAGTGTCTCAAACTCAATAATTTGGCTATTGTCAGAATTCATGTCTTTCCCAAAGATTGTTGCCTCCTGCCTCCTGCCTCCTGCCTCCCGCCTCCCGCCTCCTGCCTCCTGCCTCCTGCCTCATGCCTGGATAAAGCTGAACTGTTCCCCCTCTTCCCAGCGTTCAAAATTTGTATCTTTTTTGTAGCTTTATCACGCAACAAAAGGATACAATAATACCAGAGTCATGTGCACCCCATGCATGTGGCCCGGAAATACAGTATCTGTCTGTCCACGAGGGATTTTCATGCGGTATGAACGGCCTGCATTTTTGTTGTTTGATATGTGTCTGTGAATCGCGCATGAAACAGGCAATTGAGCAGAACAACAATGAAGCCGTTGAATCTCAGCCAAGACAGCGCAACGCAGTATATTCACATTCACTCGCACAAATCCTTCATAGGAAAACAAAGAGGAGAGAGCACGATGAAAAGATTCCTGGCCTGCTGTTTAATGTTGGTTGTTCTTGGGTTCTTTGGATGCAGCGATGACAACAATCCAAAGAATAACAATGGAAATCCCGGAAATCAGAACGATCCCGGAAATCAGAACGATCCCGGAAATCAGAACGATCCGACTCAGCCCGGAGAACAGGACAATCAAAAAGAGCAAAAGCTGTTCCGCTATTACTGCGAAACCATCTATCCTGTCGACAGAACGACCCATACTCTGAACGCGATTTACAACATCAGCGACCCTGATCTGATTGATTACCTCATCGGGGCATTAAAGGACTATTGCGTGGAAACAGCCACAAAGGCAACATTTTGCAAAGACGAGACACTGGCCTTTCTGGAATGTGACATAGCAATTTCGGACAGTGATCGTGAAGCAATGAACACTGCTATCCGCGCATGCTCGCAAGATTATGTGGATTGCTGCGGTTTTAAGGATCCAGGTGTAGATTGCAAACAAACCGTCTGTGAAGAACAGCGCATCGATTGCGAGGGTAAGGTTAATCCGTGCATGGCTTCAAAAATAGAGGTAGAAACCTGCAGCATCACACACCAGGAAGAGCTAATGTCAGAAGCCGAATACAAGACTGAAGAGGAGCTGATTGAGGATTTGAAGCAGAAATACAAAGCTGAGCCTTGAGCGTCAAGCGTCGGGTTAGATCAACGAACACACGCAGCTCGTCGCTCGTCACTCTCGGCCATAAAGCGAGCGACGGTACATGTTCTTATCCGCATTCGTCAAACAGAGCCCCCCCCCCAAAAAAAAGCTGCATGACACATCCATCGGTATCATGCAGCGATAATGCATCTCAGATTCTGACACGCCCCGACAGGGCGTATCAGCTGGATGAAACATGAGGTGTAATTAGAAAGGCAGAGCCGAACGCGCGTCTGTTGGGCGTGCATTATCCGATTTTTTTGGTGCAGGTGCAGCAACAACCGGAGCAGGCGCAGGTGCAGATTTGGGCTTGGCGACCGTTTTTTTGGCGGGCTTTGGATTGCTGCTGGGAACATTGACATCCACTCTGGTCGACGCCATTAACCACGCTGCTTTGACGTGCTCATCCGCGAGGTCGATCGCATTGACCCGGCTGAGGTGAGCAATTTTTGCGCTCAGTTCGGCTTCGCTGGCCTGGGCTTCTGTTTGGGCTGCGGCGAGTGCAACTGCGGCTTCGGCGGATTTGGCTGCTGCTTCGGCAGCACGAACAGCTTCGCGCGCTTTCGCGGTGCGTTCCGCAATTTCATTCGCAGACGGCTGGTTCACCGGCTGTACGGCTACAGCTTGTGCATTGGAAGCCGCAGCAGGCTGTGAAGACTGGGAATAGATAATGCCGCAAACCAATGCAATACACACAGCGACAATCGCGCCGATGATAATAATCCGGGTCCGCTTCTTCGCTGCAAGATCTTCTGGCGATATTCCCCGCAGAGACTGCGAATAATAAGGCGGCAAATGATCTGCAGATGTGTACGAACGCATTGGACTGACAGCATACGCCTCAACATTTGATGTCGTCTGATGATCTTTCATAGCTAAGCCCCATATACCCATAAATCACAAATCACGGGGCAAGCGCTCAGATTATGTATTGCTCGCCCCAAACCACAAAACCACTCACTAAGTTTTGTCGCCCTTTAAGGAAGGCGAGCACCTTTATATTATCAACACTCAGACACAGATGCAAGAAATTTGTGAAGACAAAAAGACAGCAGGGTTACTGCTCAGCTTGGGGTGGACATCCGGGGCCGTCGCATTCGTATTTTGTCTCTTGCTTTTTGTTGC
>CAMKRB010000046.1 GCA_946415045.1 uncultured Myxococcales bacterium | reverse complement strand
TCGCCATCCCCCGGCGTTGCCGGGGGCTATTGATATTAAACGCCTACGGCGTTTAAATGAGGGAAGGAAAGTCTGAATCATGCCGGATCCGGGGCGTTGCGGGGCAGAGCCCCGCATCGGGGGTAGCCGCGTATTTGCTTGCAAATAGCGGCGCAGGGGGCTTGCCCCCTCAAACGCCCCCAAAAATAACGAAGCACAAACCCACACAAAACCACACAAATCCTCGCCAAAATGCGTTCAAATATACTATTTTAATAGTATTAACTGATAAGTTACTGTAAATATAGAATGGGGGGTTCCCCGCAGTATATAACTGTCAACATGTGATAGGAGGACATGATGAAAGGTTCTGCATGGTTACGAATATCATGTATTGCCATTCTGAGTCTTGCCGGATGTGATGATCCAACGACGGGGCGCACCGTAACCATTGATGGTGAGTGCGGCAATCACATCATCGAACCGGGTGAAGAATGTGACGATGGCAATACCAAAATGAGCGACGGATGCTCGAGCATTTGCACAGTTGAACCAGGCTGGTCCTGTGATGCATCGGGCTGTATCGCACTCACAGCCAAAACCTGTGGCAATCACGTGCTTGATTATGGCGAAGACTGTGACGACGGCAACCAGAAAGACGGCGATGGGTGCACGAAACTGTGCCATCTTGAGCCGGGCTATCGTTGCCCGGTGGTTGGGCTCGCATGCGAGCTCGACTTGAAAGAAGGCATTTGTGGAGATGGCGTTCTGAACACAGGCGAAACCTGTGATGACGGCAATACTGCGGCATCTGATGGATGCTCCGAAACCTGCAGGAAAGAGCCGGGCTTTAAATGTCCGGTAGCCGGGCACCCCTGTGAACTCGACACAATCGTCGGTGGTTGCGGCGATGGAAACCTTGACTCTGGTGAGAAATGTGACGATGGCAACCGCACGAGCGGAGATGGATGCAGCGAGACCTGCAAAACCGAAAGAGGCTGGAGCTGCCCGAAAGCGGGCGAACCATGTGTCTCTGTTTGCGGCGACGGTTACACGACTGGCGACGAGTTCTGTGACGCACTATACATCGGATGCAAAGATGACTGCAGCGGCGCACTGCCTGGTTTTGAATGTGACAAAGCCAGCAAATACTGTTACTCCATCGAGTGCGGTTCGGGCTCTCCATCCGAAAACAAGCCCTGTGATGAAGGCATAGAATCGAAAGATCCAAACGGCGTGAGTTATGGATGGAATAACGACAACAAAACGCCCTACTGTTATATGTGCAATTGGACCGCTTATTGCGGCGACGGCGTTGTGAACGGCAACGAAGCCTGCGATGATGGTCAGGTCGTAAACGGCATTCCGCAGCTCGTCGACGCATCGAATAATCCCATCGGCGGCACCGGCAAATATGGCGGCTGCAATACGAATTGCACCAAAGCACCGTATTGCGGCGATGGTGTCATAAATGGCGACGAAGCCTGCGATGATGGCGAAATCTGTAAAGTCTGTGTGCCATGTGAGACCTGCGAAGGCGGTGAAACCTGCACATTCCAGAAATGCAACGACGGACGCTTTGGCGGATGCAAAGCCAGCTGCGAATGGTCGTGCGGCGATGGCATTTTGGGGGATGGTGAAGTCTGTGACGAAGGCTATTACGATCCAAATCTGGGCCGCTATACCGGTGGTTCCGGCACATATAATCACTGCAAATCAGACTGCTCGGGATATTCGGAAAGCGGATTCTGCGGCGATGCCGTCATCAACGGCAGCGAGGAATGCGATGATGGATTGGACGCCAACCTCGGTGCCTATGGCGGTTGTACCGCGGATTGTATGCTTGCGCCGTACTGCGGCGACGGCGACGTCAGCAACAACGAAAAATGCGACGAAGGTCTGGGCAAAGTCATGGGCGGCGGCACAAATGCCTATGGCGGCAACTGCAAGAAGGATTGCACGGGATTTACAGGCGTCTGCGGCGATGGCATCACAACCGCACCATACGAAATGTGCGATGATGGCGGAAATAACATCCCACCCGGATCCTATAACGGCACAAAACAATGCACCACCCAATGCCAGTACACCGAATACTGCGGCGACGGCATAAAACGCGACGACGAAGAATGCGACCTTGGAAAAGCCAACATCGGCACTTATGGCGGTTGCAACGACGACTGTACACTCGCCAATTACTGCGGCGACGGCATCCCATTGGAGCCTTTCGAAAAATGCGATAAAGGTGCAGCGAATGTGGCCCCCGGTGTCTACAGCACCGGCGTAAAAGATTTGTGCACCACCGAATGCCAGTGGGCCGATTACTGCGGCGACGGAATTCCCAATGGTTCTGAACAATGCGATAATGGAACGCAGGCAAACAAAGGAAATTACGGTGGATGCAAGAGCGACTGTACACTCGCACCCTATTGCGGCGACAGACACATCGATACAGCATTTGGTGAGGTATGCGATAACGGAAGCGCCAATACCATCGACACCTATAACACCTGCAATTCCATTTCATGTACGTGGAATGCCATTTGCGGTGACGGCATCGTCAATGGAACCGAGGAATGCGACGAAGGCATCGACATCCATGTGGGTGGCACTGGAGGCTATGACGGATGCAATGCCAATTGTACCAAAACCGGTATTGCCACATGCGGCGATGGAAAGCTGCAGTCTGCTTACGAAGAATGTGACGATGGCAACAAGCGAAACGGCGATGGATGCAACGACAAGTGCATCATCGAAAATGGCTGGGAATGCTCTGACCGCGATGGCGCGCTCAGCGTATGCACCGCAGAAACATGCGGCAATGCACAAATGGATAGCGGCGAGGAATGTGACGACAGCATGATGCCCACCATGTGCCTTGGATGCGTCGCAAAGAACGGATTCGTCTGCAGACTCAGCGTTCCGCCATGCCCGACGAATGGTACCGGAAACGACTGCGCAGCCCAGAACAAAACATGCATCGCCATCACGGATATGTATGGAGACGGCGTCGTTCAGGATAATTTCGAAGCATGCGATGATGGCAACAATGTCGCAGGTGACGGCTGTCATCATGGTCAGATCGAACGCGGCTATATCTGCCCCGAAGCCGGCAAGCGCTGCGTCGCTGCTGCATGTGGTGACGGAATCCGCGCTTATGGCGAAGAATGCGACGACGGCAATACTGCAGATAACGATGGCTGCTCGGCAAGATGCAAACTCGAGGACGGCTATCGCTGCAAAGTTATTCAAAACGCCCAAACACAATGCTGCTACAATTACACCGCAACCAACGGAAGCGCCATCACAGCCAAAGACTGCGGCAGCACTCCGGCACCCAAAGGCACCTGCGGCAACCGCATCGTCGAAGAAGGTGAGGAATGTGATACCACAGCCAGCGGATGCAACACCAATTGCACGCTCAAAGCTGGATGGGAATGCCAGAAAGATGTCTACAACGGCTCCTGCCAGCGATACAGCTGCGGCGATACGCTTGGCAACGTCACGATCCCCAGTGGTTACAATACAGCCAAACAATGCGACGACGGAAATGACTCCGGCGGCGACGGCTGTTCTGCATCATGCCGCGTCGAAACCGGTTATCACTGCGGCGTCTACAACGACGTCTATCAGTGTCTGCGAGGCCGCTGTAACGACGGTATTCTCGATGCCGGCGAAGAATGCGATGACGGAAACGCCAAACCAAACGACGGATGCTCACCAAGCTGCAAACGCGAAGTCATGTTCGATGAATACATCGACGATGATGGCATCATTTCGTACACACCAAAATGCGGTGACGGCATCACCCTGTGGATGATCCCCGAACGCGATGATCGCGGTCAATACGTCTGCAAAACCATCGAAAACAAAGATCCTGCGTCCCCATACACGAACTCCGCCGATCTGAAGAAACATTACGGCTGCACCTATGGATTCGTTCCGGCCGAAGAATGCGATGACGGCAACCTCGTTTCGGGTGATGGATGCTCCAGCCAGTGCAAGGTCGAACGCGGATTCACATGCACCGATTTCGGTGCCAATCCCAAATACGTCGATCTCGATATCACCTACTACGATTTCCGCGCCCATCAGTCCAGCACTACAAATGCAGCCCCAACATCTCTCAACGATTCTAATGAAGCGAGACTCGGCGGATGGATGACCACTGCACTGCTCAATATGATGAAAACGCTGGATTCCGTCTGCGGTAACAAAAGTAAATTCACAGCAACCGTGAATGGCAACACCCGAACCGGACACCCCGATTTTGGATGCAATTATTCCGGAAAAGGATGCACAGGCATGGTTCAGACTTATCTCGATGCCGACCAAAAACCTGTCCTCGTCTCCGACTGGAATACGGCTTATGGCTTGAACAAAACCAATGGCAGTGTCGCAATCAACACGCATGTCACCTGCTCGGGTACATTCCACTACTGGTATCGCTATGTGCGCGGCCTCAACCTCCAGATTCCCTCCAAACTGCGCCTGTTCCAGGACGACACCGATGACGACAAATACGTCTTCGACTACCGTCATCCTTGCAAAAACATCAGTGGTTCGACTGTTTGCGCACTCAACGCCGACAACACAGCAATGCCCACCGCAGACCCATTCTTTGGCCCTCTCATCAATAACGGATACGCGTCAACCGAATCGGCAACAGGCAATACCCATACATACGGCAATTTCACATCCGAACTGCACACCTATTTCCAGTACAAGAGTGCAGCAACACTCGAGTTTATCGGTGACGATGACGTCTGGGCATTTATCAACAACAAACTCTTCGTCGATTTGGGCGGCATGCGGGACGAAAGCGACAAGAGCAGCAACATCAAAGCCGATACTTGTACATTTAAAAACAAAAACAACGAAAACGTCCAACTCATCTGCGACCGGGATTTCGATTTGTATGAAGACGGCCTGTACGATTTGCACGTATTCCAGGCAGAACGCTGCGATTCCGGTTCAAACTACAAGCTCACGCTCGACGGCTTCCTGAATACCGGCAAATCGACCTGCACCGCCGAACTCACGACCTGCCGCAACAATCGCCTCGATCCGGGCGAAGAATGTGATATCGTCAGCGGTTCCATCAGCTATGCCAGCGGATTCCAGAGCATCTCGTATGGCTGTACAGCCGGCTGCAAAGCCCAGTACTGCGGCGACGGCATTGTCCAGGCCGACCATAATGAGGAATGCGACCGCGGATCCAACAACAATAACAATGGCCAGTGCACGCAGTCGTGCAAACTCCCGCGGTGTGGCGACGGCTATGTTCAGACCGGTGAATCCTGTGACAAGGGTTCCGAGAACCATTATACCTACAGCGAAACACCAAAAGACAAATGCACAGCCGAATGCCAGTGGGCACCCTATTGCGGCGACGGCATTATCGATGCCGCTCACGGCGAAAAATGCGATAACGGCAAAGCCAACAAAGCCACCGCATACGGTCAGGGCGCTTGTCTCGATACCTGCCAGCCCGCCCCATACTGCGGCGACAACATCACCAATGGCCGCGAAAAATGTGATAATGGCCCCAACAATTCCAGCACCGCTTATGGCGTCACTTCCTGCACCCCCGAATGCATCAGAGGTCTGCACTGCGGCGACGGCATAACGACAAACGGTGAACAGTGCGATAACGGAAACGCCAACAGCGACAGCGCCTATGGCCCGTCCGGCTGCAAAAAGAATTGCACGCGTTCCCACTATTGCGGCGATAGTCACATCGACAGCGATTTCGGCGAAGAATGCGATCCCGGCAGCTCTCCGGCCAATTATGGTGAGGGTAAATGTACTGCCAGATGCCAGCCAGCGCCGTTCTGCGGCGATGGCATCGTCAATGCCGATCAGGGTGAGGAATGTGATTACGGCAAGGATTACAACGACGGACAATACGGCGGATGCACGAGCACTTGCAAACGCGCCGGATACTGCGGTGACAACCACATCGATCCCACATACGAACAATGCGATGATGGCGTCAACAACGGCGATTATGGCACCTGCACATCGGTCTGCACGAAAGCCGCATACTGCGGTGACGGCATTCCCAATGGCACTACCGATCATCCCGAAGAATGCGATCTGAGCACCGAATTCAATACCGGCGATTACGGTTCCTGCAAGCCCAACTGCACCCTGGCCCCCTACTGCGGCGACGGCAATACCGATACAGCCGACGGTGAAGCCTGCGACGACGGCATCCAAAACGCCTTGTCCGGCTACGGCACATGCAATTCGCTCACCTGCCTCTACAACGCCAGATGCGGTGACGGCATCGTCAATGGTGACGCCGATCACCCCGAAGAATGCGACCTCGGTTCCGCAAACAACAACGGTTCCTATGGCGGATGCAAGGCCAACTGCACCAAATCCGCCTACTGCGGCGACGGCAATATCGATACAGCCGACGGTGAGGTCTGTGACTTTGGCACCGACGAAAACGGCGTCTCACGCAACACCGGCGCTTACGGCGGTTGCTCGCGAACATGCAAATCATTCGCCATTCGCTGCGGCGACGGCATCACACAAATGGCCGAAGGCGAAGAATGCGACCTTGGCGATGATCTCAATGTCGGCGGATACGGCGGATGCAAGGCCGATTGCACCAGAGACGCCTACTGCGGCGACGGTATCGTCAACGGCGACGAAACGTGCGATTATGCACTCACGCCAACCACCTGCTCGACCACATGTAAACAACTGTTCAACTAGTTCTCTCGTTTATGGTCGCGCGCCTATCCGGTACCGCCCCGGCGGGCCGGCACCGGATACGGCTTGCGCAGGCGGCTATGGCTCAAAAAAGGCGTTCTCTGAACGCCTTTTTTTTGCGCCATACGCCGCCTTTTCTATGATGATTTGCGATCACCACGACACTGTTGAACTTATCAGGTTTTGACCGTTAGCTGGTCCGTCCGTGGAGTTCTATCGAAACATCATCCATTCATCCCGCCAATCGCCAGCAAAATCATACTCACAACGACCAGCCCCAAATCGATGGCTTTGTCCCGCAAATTCTTTTCTTTCAGCACAAATGCGGCAAAACCAAAAGATACAATGACGGATGCGCGCCGCACCATCGATACAATCGCTATCATCGCGCCATCCAGACTGAGCGCATACAAATATACAAAATCTGCACACGACAGGAAGACTGAGATGGCCAGAATGGCCCAGCGCCAGCAAAATGGCTGCGATTTTCGATGCGGCAGCCACAGCATCAGCATCATCAGCCCCATCAATGCGCACTGATAAAAATTATAATAGGTCTGGACAGCCATGCGATCCAACCCCAGGCCACCAGCGGCAGGACCAGCCATCAGATACTTGTCGTATAAACCGCATGCAGCACCGAGGATACATCCCAGAATCAGCGATAAAACCCAGCGATTGCGCTTGAAATCAAACCCTTCCTTCTTGCCGCTGCGACCGAGCATATAGAACGCAATGATTGCAATAATAACGCCTGCCCATTGCCATATATTGAGATGCTCGCCAAAGATAAACACGGCCCCAAGCAAAACGAATACGGGACGCGTCGCATTGACTGGCCCCACCAGTGTGAGCGGCAGATGCTTCACACCGACATAGCCAAAAAACCACGACGACAGCACGAGCGCCGATTTGACAAATATGGCGCCCTGTTCTGCCCATTGCGTCGGCTGCACATAGAACAATTGCCCGGGTTTTAGCCATTCCAGCGCCGATCCGGCCAGAAAAGGCAGAAACAGCAGACTCGAAAACAGCGTATTAAAAAACAATACGGGGATAACGGCATTGTTTTTGAGCGAGTGCTTTATGGAAACTTCATAGAAACCAAGCAATAATGCCGATAAAAACGCCAGAGAAAGCCACATAATAAAAGGATCTGTTTAACGAACGTGGATAAGAAAATGCAAAGTCGTTTGATTTATGGCTGAGAACGATGAGCAACGAGCGACGAGCCGAGTGTGTGCTTTGATCCACACCGATGATTGACGTTCAACGCTCTTAGCCTATATCGCATTTTATACGGATTCAAATAAAATGCGCGGCGTATTTGCTTTAGCAAATAGCCGCGCATGCTCGCCGTATGCCTGCGGCATAGGCGAGCGAACATACACAAAACAGAAACGAAATCATCTGCACTGTTTTCCAATGTTGTGCTTCACCGTGCGAAGAAGATCCGTGTATTGAACCCTCTGACATTTGCGTCCTTCAAGGCCGAATATCGACATGTCAAGCCGTCTGATAGCCGCATTTTTGTCGCTGAGTTTCTGTTTATCGGAACCAACGATGAACAAACCATTTTCGTCAAGAGCGCTGAATTCTATTTTCTCAAGCAGCGGCGTTCCAATCAACGGCATAGTATCTACAGCAGTGGATAATCTTCCATACAAATTGGGATAATCGCCCCAATAATAGAATTTTTGACCAACAATTATTGCACTGGCCAGAGCAGTTACATCACCGATCTGACCGGCAAGCGCACCATTATTCATCACTTTTGGTGCTGCATAGTCGGCTGCAACGATATCATTCGAAGCGACATATAAATAACTATTATTAATTCCGAGCGCATTCATCATACATTTGCCGAACAAGCCACCAAGATAGAGTTTTTTTGTCGGATCGGGATTATCGATAGAAACAACGCCTGTGAAACCACTATCACTCAGCGCAGCATTAAAATCTTCCTCTGATATATTATTAGGCTTAAGTTCCTTGACTGGGGCGTTATACAAACCAGCAACAGCACCACTGTATTTTGTGCCATGCACATCGACATTTACAAGCGACCCATTGATGATCAGCTGGCCATCCCCCTCACCAATTCCAAGTATGCCACCAGCTGCATGACCTTTGATAAACGCAGAGGAATAACAATTATTGATCAAAACTTTTAATTGCTGCAAACTGGCGGCACCGATCAGTCCACCGACGCCGGTTTCGGCATTGGAATCGTCCCGCTGGCGAATCGTGGCATTTCTCACACCATTCATATCAAGAGCAGTGGGTTTGTTTGTATAGCCGATGAGACCGCCGATATTCTCATTGCCAGAAATGAGGATTTCGCTGTTATCCAGCGCCACGTTTCTAATCGCGAGCGGGCATACCTTTATATCGTTACAATTGGATGTATTTTTGGCATTTCCAATCACGCCGCCGACGTTGGCCCCAGCGACATCGAGCTCCAGTCTTTTAATTGTGGTGTTGAGAACGCCGGTGCTAATTCCCGAAGCCAGGCCAATGAGACCGCCGAGGTTCTCGATGACGCCATCTCCGCCAGCCACATTGGGGTTGGCTGCGATTTTAACTGCATTCAGATAGTAATCTTGGAAGATGGTGACCTCACCAGAGTCATCATAGGCATTTGTGAGCAAGAGCATCTGAGCATCGTCCGAACCAATAATGCCGCCCACATTTTTGTTTGCGGACAAATCGGCGAATGTAAAGAACAACATCGCGTTTGCGTTGGAATGATTGACACCGATAAAGCCACCGACATCCTTGTCGCCGTAAATCGTTTCGGCAGTGAA
Source organism: uncultured Myxococcales bacterium (assembly GCA_946415045.1). GTDB lineage: Bacteria > Myxococcota_A > Bradymonadia > UBA4248 > UBA4248 > UBA4248. The sequence continues at coordinate 5,715 of CAMKRB010000046.1, read as the reverse complement.
AGTGTTGGTAATGCTCAACATGGGCGGGGTTGCGTTTGGATTATCGACTGTAATCTGTGCCCCACCGGTGACTCCGACCAGTCCACCGGCTGCAGAATACACGGGATCCTGCATGTGATTCACCAGGTGCTGCTGCGCGAGTTTTTCACGATCCTGATCGAGCGAAATATAGATGGGATAACGTTTTTCGGTACCGATTTCAGTCATTGTCGATTCAATGAGTTTAGTAATCTCAGCATTCGCTTGCTCCTCAGAAGTCACCGTTTGGTTTTGCAATAAGAGGAAAAGCTGAACCATTGACGTGAGGATGTTGTCTTTGATCAGATTGATGTTCGCAATGTAGAGATCTTTCTCGGATTTGCCGACAAGACCACCGGCATTGTGATTGGCGTGAATTGTTGCGCGATTGATGGGAGAGCCGACAAATTCCTTCAGTTCCTCCATAAAGGCACGGATTTTGGGGTCATTGATGTCGACAGAAGACAAATCGTCAAGGAAACCCGAGTCCCTCAAAAAATGATAGAACTGCAGCATGTATTCGACATAGTTGAACGACTCGATGAATTCCATGAAAGCATCGATTCTGGTGTTGCCAGAAGCAAGCCCGACCATGCCGCCGACATTTTTATAGGCTGTAAGCTCAGTATTTACGTAAGCATGAATGAGCTTGAGTACGCCAAGTCCACTGTATTCGCCAACCAGACCGCCAACTGCCTGTGACGGATAATAGGTGTCGGCAGATGATTCAATGCCGCAGTCGCCAAATGCTTTGATCTGGCTGAATGGTAAATTGGCATGAATCGGCAGCGTTGCAGCGTTTTCGTCGAACTTGCCGCCTTTTTCAAAACCGGCAAAGTAGGAATCCTTAATGACGGGCTCGGTCCAGAGCGTTGGTGCATACACACTTCCAACCAATCCGCCGATATTGGTGCCGGCGATATCAAGCCCCAGGTTGCGATGGCAGCTGATTAAATCGGAAGCACCGCTCATATAGCCGACCAGACCACCCGCATTGGTGATGGGAATGTTATCGGCAGACTGGACGGTAATATCGGAATAACCATTGGTAATGGAGGAATTGTACAGATAGCCGACCAGACCACCAAGATTTGCCTGATGTTGAAATGCTTCTTTGATAACAGTTTTGTAGGTATCATTTGCCAACAGGCATTTTTCCTCTTCCGGGGTCATTTTCAGGCTCTCTGTTGGACTCAGTATTTCGTCGAACCCGATATAGGGATCGGCAATGACAGTCCCCGAAACCGACACACCACTGAGTTTGGAGTTGCCTTCGGCAATGCCGGCAAAGCCGCCGACATTCTTTGTACCGGTAACTGTTCCGCTGAACACGACATTGCTCACGGTTGAATTTTTGAGGAAACCGACGACGCCGCCCGCCCCCTGTTCAATGCCCATGCTTAGGTTTGTCGCTTCTTCCGAGGTCAGCGAACCAGCAGATTTTGAGATTTGCGCATCGTGATGCTCTACACTGGCCAAAACGGTCAAATCGACGATGCGTGCATTATTGAGTTTTCCAAAGACGCCGCTGTATGGGATGACGGAATCATCATCGGTTTCGTTCGTGATGGTTTTTTCTATTTTGAGGGTGTTGCCGTGACCGATAATGGTAATGCCCAAATTCTTGTTATCCCAGCTCACGGGCTTCCAGTCACCATTAAAAGTGACGCTATTTGTGAACACGTATGCATTACTCTCATTTGGATCTTCGTCATCCTCAGCGGGATAAGGTTTTCCCTGTCTGAGATTATTGTAGACATTGATGAGTTTTTCTTCGCTTGAAATACAATAGGCGCGAATCTTCATGCCATCCAGAGGGTATCGCATATACCCCGTGGTATTGCAGCCGTCTTCGACGCATTTGCCGCCGGAACACGATTCCGTTTCGCCGCAGTGCATATAGCAACCGCCGCAATTCGTCCGGTCAGTGGTCAAATCGACATACTTGTCACCACACAGTTCGTCATGCGTCGACGGACATCCACCGGCTTCGGTAATGACGCCATTGACGCACTTGTAAGCAATCGTTCTGTCCACATTACAATAGACGTCCATATCGTTTCGGCACTCTCCACATTCACCTGCTTCGAATCCTTCTTCCTTGTATACAGTACCTGTTATTTTTCCGCGTTCGGTAAACTTGCATGAATTATCGCAGAGCAAATCGACCCATCCGGTAGAATGATTCTCATCACACCGCTGGACACGACCAATACCATTGTCGTCTTCCTGACAACGCAGTTTGGGGCGATTCCAGCAATTTGAAATGCAGCTCACGACGCCCTGTTCGCTCATGATACTGCCACGGCCGCATGTACCGGCAGGGATATACTCGTCATTGATACATCTGTACAATGCGCATGGATAATCATTCACTTTGTATTGTTCATGCGTTTCGGGATCGGTAAAAGGCAGATACCTTTCGGGACCGATGATGGACATTTCGCCATTTTCTGAATTTTCGTCGGTTTTGGCGCAAACGATTTCGTTTTCCACACATCGCGGTACACAGCTCAAAACGCCGTCTTCAAACCGGCTGCCTTTTTCGCAGGACTTCAGCTCGACGAAATCGTCATCGACACAGTTATAGATTCTGCATGGCTGCGGATTGACATCACCATTGCTGCTAAACTGGTTGTGCTGAGCGATCACGATATCGGTGCCATTGGATGAACGGTTGCCGCAAATCATGTCCCCCTTGTCACAAATCGGCAAATCACACCCGCACAATCCACACAAAGCCGCAATCCACAAACACAAGCCGTTCATTCTGATTTTCATGGCATCCTCGCGATAATTCCGGCGCTATACGGCATGTGTACAGATACTGTATTCCCGCAGTATCTATACATGCGAACCACACATTGCCATACAGGGCGTTATTTAACTTTTGTGACAGCGTCACATCAAAGCCCGGAACTCAAAGTTCAGAGCAATGATTATGTAATTTTAACACGCATCCATCTTTGGTGGAAATGTAAAAAAAAAGTATCTCCACCAGGCGCAGGCGACCAGCGACCTTCCAAATTCCAACGGTCGCCGAACACAGCAAGTAAAATAGCGATTCAGCTACGGTGTTACAAGAGTGGAACGCTCGGTTCCATCGATGATGCCGTCAAAATTGGCGAGGCTATCCACGGCGCAAACGCGAAGATTCAAGCCATTTTCCTTGCACAAGACCATGGCAGTCAAATCCATCACGCCGAGGTTTGCAGCGATTGCATCGGCGAATTTGAGGGATTCAAATCGTCTGGCGTTTGGATTTTTATTGGGATCTGCATCATAGACGCCATCGACTTTGGTGGCCTTGATGAGCAAATCGCATTTGAGTTCGAGTGCGCGCAATGCGGCAGCCGAATCCGTTGTAAAATAGGGATTTGATGTACCACCTGCAATCAGAACAATGGTCTTTTGCGAGAGCAAACGACGGGCTGCCGGGATATCATAGTGATCGGCAAGAGAAGGCACCGGGCTCATGGCACATGCCGAAAATCCCAAAGCAATCAGGTATTGTTCGAGAGTCATGCAGTTGACAACAGTTGCCATCATACCGATTTGATCGGCCTTGGCGCGGTCCAGATTTTGTGTGGCTTTACCGCGCATGATGTTACCGCCGCCAGTGACAATCGCGACTTCGTGTTTTTGAGCGATCTTACCGATGATGGCTGCGAATTTGGCCAGTGTGGCCGCATCCAGCCCCATTCCCTGCGCACCGCCAAGAACTTCCCCCGAAAGCTTTAACAGGATTCTCATCACTTGCCACCTTTTCGTTTGCGGGATTTTCCCGATTTGCGTTGACTGCCGGTATTTTTGGGTTCCGGATTGCCCGGAACTTCCGAATCTTCAGTGGTTCCAGGAATCGCTTCACCAGAGGAAGCTTCAGGCGATGATTGCACGGGATCAGGCGCCGGTTCTGCGGGGGTCGGATCTGCCGGTTCTGCGGGGGTCGGATCTGCCGGTTTTGCTTGTATTTTTGAAGCATCGGCGGCATTTTCAACGACCTTGCCACGGTTGAGCAACTCGTCGATTTGTTTCAGGTCACCCTGGCGGCGAATGATATCCGAAGTGATCGTGAGTTTGTCGAGATCATCCATGCCCGGAACAGCGTACATGAAAGGCATCATGGCGTTTTCGAGAATGCCGCGCAGACCTCGCGCCCCCGATTCCTTTTTGATGGCCAGCTGCGCCACGGTATGAAGCGCATCTTCTGTAAAGTCCAGATCGACGTTATCGATTTTAAACGTCTTTTTATATTGTTTGACGAGCGCATTTTTGGGCTCTGTAAGCACCTGAATGAGCGCTTTTTCGTCGAGTGGATGGAGTGTGGCAACGACAGGCAACCGCCCCACAAGTTCGGGGATCATGCCGAATTTGAGCAAATCTTCGGGTTCAAGTGCGCGGTACAGCGCTTCGACATCGCGTTCTTTTTTGGCCGTCACATTGGCATTGAAACCGATCGAAGCCGAACTCGTGCGCGACTCGATGATATCTTCCAGACCGACAAATGCGCCGCCGCAAATGAACAGAATATTCGTCGTATCGATGCGGAGAAACTCCTGCTGCGGATGTTTGCGGCCGCCTTTGGGTGGCACAGCAGCGATCGTTCCTTCAATAATTTTTAACAGCGACTGCTGCACACCCTCGCCCGACACATCTCGCGTAATCGATGGATTCTGGCTTTTGCGCGAGATCTTGTCGATTTCGTCGATATAGATGATGCCGCGGCATGCGCGATCAAGATCGCCATCGGCGGCCTGGATCAGGTTGAGCACGATGTTTTCGACATCATCGCCAACGTATCCGGCCTCGGTCAGGCTTGTGGCATCTGCCATGGCAAATGGCACATCCAGGATTTTGGCCAGCGTCTGTGCCAGCAGCGTCTTGCCTGTTCCGGTCGGACCGATGAGCAGAATGTTCGATTTGCCCAGTTCTACGCCATCTTTCTGTGGGCTTAGTATTCTCTTGTAGTGATTGTGAACTGCAACCGACAGAACTTTCTTGGCGTGCTCCTGCTGAATGATATATTCATCCAGTTTTGCCTTGATTTCTTTGGGTTTGGGGACTTTCGTCACACCAACGCCGCGATCGCCAAGACCTGCAGGATGAATATCCAATGCATCCGATATCTGTTTATAGGCATTTTCAATGCATGATTCACAGATATATACATTCGCTCCCGCAATGAGTCCTTTCGTCTGGGAACGTTCTCTGTCACAAAAAGAGCAGCGCAGTGTCAAAGGAATTCTCCTTCGTGATGTGGGTTATTCAGCTTTGAAAGGCAGATTTTCGGGATGCCCGTCTTTCTGTCGCCGAATGACTTCGTCGATAATGCCATAGGTTTTGGCTTCGTCGGCGCTCATGATGTAATCGCGATCGGTATCTTTTTCGATGCGTTCGAGAGTCTGTCCCGAATGCCGCGACAGAATCTCGTTCAGGACTCTGCGCATGCGCAGAATTTCTTTTGCCTGAAGGTCGATATCGGTCGCCTGACCAGAGATGCCGCCGCCCGTAATCAACGGCTGATGGATGAGAATACGGCTGTTGGGTAGCGAATAACGCTTGCCCTTTGTGCCCGAACACAACAAAACCGCCCCCATGCTCGCAGCCTGTCCAATACAAATCGTCGAAACCGGGCAACGCACATGCTGAATGGTATCGTAAATTGCCATACCAGCCGTCACGCTGCCACCAGGCGAG
>CAMKRB010000045.1 GCA_946415045.1 uncultured Myxococcales bacterium | reverse complement strand
CGCTACCCCCTCTGCGGGGCTCTGCCCCGCAACGCCCCGGAACCCTGCACTTCCGGTATTTATGTGCTCTTTTCCCATAGCCGTTTTATGCATATCATCCCGCATTTCCTGCAATGATGATGCATTTGTACTCTTAGCCGGAGATATCAAATGAAAAAATGGATTTACACTACTGGTATTTGTTTCGCTCTCGCGATCGCCGGATGCGCCAGCAAAGAACCCGTCGCTGATCTCATCAATAATGCGCAGTCTGCAATGAACGATGCCGGTAACGCAAAGGATTGCGCATCACAAACCTTTGCACTTGCACAGCAGGCGCTGAAAGAAGCACAGGATGCACAGACTGCCGGCGATGATGAAACCGCTCGCCAAAAAGCTCGGCTGGCGCAATCGCTCGCCAAACAGGCAAAGGAAGAGGCCGAACAAAATGCCGAAGATTGTGAACGCCAGCGCAATGCTGCCAACGATCTGGCCGAAAAACTCGCCCCATTTCAGGACGATTTTGCCAATGCCTCGGATCTCGCGCTCGACGATACTTTCAAAGTCATCTATTTCGATTTCGACGAATCGTTCATTTCGACGACCGCCATGGCCGATCTGCAGGAAAACGTCAATACGCTCAAAACTCGCCCCGAGCTGAACGTGATTCTGGCCGCCCACACTGACGAACGCGGGACGACCGAATACAACCTCGCGCTTTCTCAAAAACGCGGCGATGCCGTTAAAGAACATGCCCAAAGCATGGGAATCGATGCGGCACGAATGACCGTTGTGCCCTATGGTAAAGAAAAACCGGCATCCAGTGGTACGCGCGATCAGGATTATGCGCTCAACCGACGGGTCGAGTTTATTCCGAGATAGTAATCGATTGAATCGTGGATCGATAAGATGATGTATGGCACCAAACCTCATATTTTGTTGATGATTTTGGCAATTTCGCCGTTCTGCGCTACTCCCGGTTTCGCCGCTCCCGTCGATCCCGACAAGGCTGCGGCGCAAGCGGCAGATGCCGCATTGACTGCCTCAAACAAAATCATGGATGCTCCCGAAGATGGGGCCGGGGCATCTGCACAAATCGCCATACAAAACGAAGGCATCGCGCAAAATGTCGATCCACTCAGCCTGATCACGGTGACCCCCGGCGGACCGCCGGTGCGCATTCCCATCGCTGTCCCCGAATCGATGAAAATCGGCGAAAGCAGCGATGAAGATTCGCTCGGGCGCACGCTGTGTGAAGTCATTCGAAATGACCTCTCGATGAGCGGCCTTTTCGAAGTCATTCCCGTCGAAACCTACGGATTGGTCGACAACACCAAAGAAGGTATTGCACCATCGACGATTCAGTTCGACAGCTGGTATAATGTCGGCGCATCGGTTCTGGTTAAAACGCATTATACCATCGAAAATCACAAGGCCAGCTTCGGGTTTTCCGTATACAACATCGACGCCGCCAAAGAAGTCAAAATCGATTTCGGTGACCAGAATGTATCTGCAGCCAATGTGCGAGCCGTTGCACATCAGTTTGTGAATAAGCTCATCGGCTTTTATACAGGCATTGACGGCGTTTTCGGAACGCGCATACTGTTTGCGGCCCAGGAACGAAACAACCACCGAAAGATCAAAGCGTTCGATACCGATGGTGCCAATATCGCCGTATATAAAATCCCCGAAGCCATCAATGTGATGCCCGAATGGGGCCCCGGTGGCACCATGCTGTTTACACAGCTGACGACAAAGGGCGACAATATATTTCAATATCAGGATGGCGAGCTTACGCAGCTCACCGATTTTGAAGGATGGGCTTCGGGAGCCGATTATTGCCCAAGAAATGGCAAAATCGCATTTACCGGCGCTCGCGAACAAAACAGCAATATCTTCGTGATGAACGCCGATGGCACCGATCTGCAGCAAATCACCGATCTCAACGATTTTATACAAACCTCGCCATCGTGGTCGCCAGATTGTTCAAGACTGGCATTTGTCTCCAACTATTCCGGTAAACCGCAGATCTATATCATTAACGCCGATGGCAGCGGAATGCGCCGACTCACCTATGTCGGAAACTACAATACAACCCCCGACTGGTCGCCCTCCGGCGATTTGATTGCATTTACGGCTCGCGACGAACGCAATGTATTCGACATCTTCACGATCAATGTGAACACCGGCGAAGTCGTGCGCCTGACTCAGGATCAGGGGCACAACCGCGAACCCTCATGGTCGCCGGATGGTCGCTATATCGTCTTTGAATCGACACGCGACGGCAAACAGCCCCGGCTTTATCTGATGAACCAGGATGGCCGCTGGCAAACAAGGCTTTCGGCCACCCCGGGATTGCGTACACCGACCTGGCATCGGTGACGCACTTAGTTCACGCTGGTGTGTTCCACCTTACCCGGCACGATAATCGAGACCTGGCGGGTGCCAAAGACCAGACCTGTTACGGGATTCACGACATCAATATAGGCATTGAACTGCTGCACGCTGTCGGTCTGTTCGACACAGGGTTTGCCCGTTGCATCGTTGTGATTCTGCGCATAGACCTCAAACTTGAGCTGGGCTCCCGGACGATCCTGGCTCGACGTGCCCGGTGCAAAATTCTTGAACCCATCGTTGTAGTTTGCGGCATTGACCTTGGCCGCAATCGCAGGCGGATTGCATGAGGCTTCGGGCTCCTGGCAGGGCGGTACATATTCACTCGCCACGACTTTCTTGATAAAGCAGGTCGTATCCACACGGTTGTCGGTGTCGTCTTTGTGCACCACCGTCGATACATCGTAGGTGCCGTATTTCACCAGGGCATCAATACCGCTCACCAGTGTGTCGCTCATTGTATTCGCATCTGATATACCGTAGCTCAACACACAATTACCGTTGGCATCCGGCGCAACACCATTGGATGATGTCGTTGTGCAACAACGATTCGCGCCACACATCCAGGAAGAATCAGATTTTTTGAATGTGCATACAGGCACAATCGCCCGTGTTGCATTGGATGTATCTACAAGCTGAGAAAGCTGCTCTCCCCCACTCCTGTAAATTGAGATAATCCGCGCACCCTTGTTTGCGTATGCAGTATGAACATCCGAACTATAGTATGGATGAACGACGTTTCCGTTATATGTAGAGTTATTGGTCGGATCATGTGCTGTAACATCTGTGATGTGTACAACTACAGGTAATGTACCTTCACGGAAATCCACGCCGCCCCAAGTGCCTGGTGCAGGCGTGTGATAACTCATGGAACCCGCGTTATCACCTTTCCAGGAGGTTAATGTATATGAGCGATCATCCCCCATTAAAATCTGCCATAATGCCTGGTATCCGGATTCATCACTATCTCCGCCATTATGGAGACACAGCTTGTTTACATTTGCCTCGACTGTCGCATCCACTGTCGATATTGTGCCAAGCAATTCGTATGGTTTATCGATTCCACTGGCGCTGCAATAACCTTTGGAAACATCCCCGCTGCTATATGATTTACCGTAATATGAGTTAGATGAGAACCATCCACCTTCTGCTTTTATAGCAGGAAAATCGTCGAACCGGGTAACGCCAAATCCGGAATTGCCCACGAAAGCCCGGATTCGAGGAATAATATAGGAGCTGATTCGATTTCGCAGATTCAATACTTCGCCACCCATCGATCCCGTTGTATCCATATTGAATACGACATCGAGCTTCGAAACCTCGGGTCTGAACACGAGCGTCGAATTTTTCTGCGCATCGTCGGGGAGCAGCTCGAAGTAGAAATCAAAAATATTCTCAACGCCCAGCGACGGGTTACAAATCAAATCGGCTGGCGTGTTGATCGCATGGAGTGTGCTTTCAGTTTTGGTGCATGTTCCAACCCATGGCACTTCGGTATCGACATGTGCCTGCTTGTGATTCCTGATTGCGAAATCTGCGGCAGCCCATTCGGCTGCGTCCAGATACGCATCGCCATCTGCATTTGCCACTGCACCAGACCATACGCCGTCGCACCAGACTTCTTTTCCGTCCGAAAGACCATCGCGATCACAGTCGGGCGATTGATAGCAGATATTCTTATAATTGCATGCTTCGTCATCGCATGTATAGAGTGGTGTGTGGAATGCATGTACAGGGGTGTTGGGCATCTTGCCGTTTACAACAGGATTGCCGCTGTCGTCTTTGATCACTTCGTTCGTTGCAGCGTCGACCGCATAGATATTGCCGTTGGCGTCGAATGCAAGGTTGTGTCCTTCCGCATCTGTGCGCGGTGAACAATCGGCGTTGTACAAAAACTGCAGGTCAGCATTGCCCCCATCTGTGGACAACACATATGCACCGCTGTTCCTGTCGACTGCGAGGAATTTATTGGTTCCACAGGCAACGGGACTGCCGGTTTCATTCGTTACAATCAGTTTGCCATCAGATGTTTCGACGAGTTTGCGGCCTTCCGAATCTTTCACATCCGAATAACCATCTGCGCCAATCAGCACATAATAGCCATTGGCATCCTTCATCACTTCGTCTGTATCGGGCACGGTATCGCCATCGCTGTCGAGCTGATAACGGTCAAGAACCTCATCGTTATTGCTGTCGTTGACGCCTTCGATTGCATCGGGGATGGTATCGTTATCGCTGTCCATGTCGCGATAGTCGGGAATGGTGTCGTTATCGGAATCCCATGGGTTGTCAGACGTACCGTATTTGCACCAGCCATTTTCATCAGCCTCATCGCCGCTGCACTTGCGTCCCGCATGACCGCTGATTCTCAAACCGCTGATTTCGATGCTGTCGCTTAAGCCGTCTCCATCAATATCTGAATCCAGAAAATCGGGAATGGTATCTCCATCCAAATCAGCTGCGCTCAGTATCAGGCCGTTGACGGGGTTGCCGGATGCATCATAAACCTGCCCATTCCAGCCGATTGCTGTTCCAACGACATTGCCATTTTCATCGGTAATCGTCATTGACTGGGTGTGTGCGGTATCATCGGTTTCGATGTTCACGTCATATTTGTGTCCGTTCTGATCATAGAGGCCGCTGAATTCATCGGCATCGTTAATGCCGTTGTCATCGCTGTCGGAATCCAGATAATCCGGGACGCCGTCGCCATCAGAATCCATCGGTTTACGCGTCATGTCGCCTTTGTTACCGGCTTTGAGCGCATTTGGAATGCCGTCGCCATTGGCATCGATCGACAGATAATCAGGTACCGTGTCACCATCTGAATCGCGGGGATTGTCCTTGGTAAATCCGTCCTTGATTCCGATTTCGTAATAGTCCGAAATCGTATCGCCATTTGAATCGGTGGTCATCAGAACATCCGTTTCTGAAATGACGCGGCAGTATCCATCACTGCATGTACCGACACGGCAGTATTTATCTGCATCAGCGCAATTCTCGTTCAAACCGGCAGCGATCATACATGTGTTGCTCTCCGGATTGCAGGAATAGCCGGTTGCGCAAGGCTTCGAGTCATCACAGCTGCCACCTGCAGGCACTGGAACAACGCAGCGGCTGTTTTCAACACAGATTTCATTGTTGTTGCAAACCTGATCACCACAATTCACCGAGGGACCAGGGCCAGGACCGGGACCGGGACCAGGACCAGGATCCGGGGTGCAGCTTGATCCCGTGCACGCCGGTGTGGCTGAGCTTGCCGCTGCTCCGGCAGAGTCTTCGCCGGAACAGGCAAAAGACAACATCGAAATGATTACCAAAGCTCCAATAATGTCGTATCTGCGGGTCATACCTTATTCTCCTGTATAGGTAATGCAAAAGACACAAACCGATTCGGCAGATGTCTGTATAGCAGGATATTGCGTAAATTCAAACGAACGAAAGTGTATATTGCGTATCTTCAGAACCGGCGGCTATCTCAAATTCATACTACGTCTTCTTTAGAGCGACGGTACAACGCCATTCATGGCGTGGTACCGTCGCTCCGCCGATGTCGTGCCGGCGGAAAAATCATGTGCTCATCATGACGGCTTATGACCGTAAAATTGGCATGGCACAATTCATGGGCAGAATTATTCTATTATCTCTGTTACCGCTCAATCCCCGTAAAATACAGGCAGACATTCTCATAATCCGTAATTGCTTTGGCTTCCTGCATCAGCAGCAGTCCGGCCAGTCCGGCGCTTCCCGTCGCGGATGGCGAGATTGCCGTGTATTGATGCGCGAGATCATGAGCCTGTTGTAAGTGTGCTTCATCTGCGACGAGTGGAATGCCACCGGTGCGCAGCATGGTGCACACAATTGAGTACCAGTCGTACGTTTCGTCGTCCAGAATGCCGTGCGCAATGGAGTGGGGTGCCGATTCCCACGGCCACATGAATTTGTGCTTATTGGCGCATGCATAACGAATCACCGACTGGACTGCCGTCGAATCCCAGGCCGCACGAATGCAGTCGGCCATGATTAGACGCTGATTTACGGCACCGGCATCGTGCGCAGCTGCCCGTTCCTCGACCGACATATCGTCTTTGTATGCTTCGAGCTCCGGCAGTTCCTCGCCTTTCAGACGGGCGTCGATTAGGCGCACCACGCGGTCGTATGCGCGGGCAAGCGGAAATGCGCCGCGTGTCTGGAGCGTATGAAATCGCGGCAGCACCTGAAGGGGCTCACGCCGCATCGTTTCGGCCAGAGCCTGGGCAGAACTGGATGCGAGTGCACCGCCGCCCACCTGCACGAACATGTGATGACACGAATCATTGTTCTCGCGCCATTTGTCAAAAATCTCGTAGGCGAGTGTCTCGCCGCCCTCGATGGTGAGTCCATTGTCCGGGCCCTGGCAGGTGAACGGAATCGCGCCATTTTTCACGGCTTCGAGCGAACGCAGATAGCATGGATCGCCCATTTCGCCTTCGCGGCGTTCACAGATATGCAGGTGTGCGCCGAGGGCCTTGAGCTTTTCGACTACGACCTCTTCGGCATCCGTGGGAATATAAACTTCAAGCTGAACACCGGCAGCTTTGCTCACCACTGCCGCAGCAAGTGCGGCATTTCCGCAGCTCGCGATTGCAAACGGATGTTTCAGCGATTCTCGCGACAGATTGAGCAGGATTCCAAACAAATGACGCGCTTTGTGTGATCCGGCCACATTGTGCGTCTCGTCTTTCACGAACAGCTTCTGTTCTGGTGACATGCCCACGGCATCGGCGAGTTCCGTTTCGACCGTCAGCGGTGTTTCGGCAAATCCTGTGCCGTCCACTGCTGCAAGAATCCCGTCCAGCTGGGATACGCGCTCGATATAATCGATATCCGTCTGGTTGCCGTTGAGCGCACGGTGATAGCCCAGCAGTCTGTGGCGATAGCGCACAAAGGGGTTCGCAGAATCCTCAAGTTTACGGCGATCCCAAAGCTGATTGGTGATCACATGTTTTTTTTGCAGCACGTGATTCACTTCGGGCATACAGTCCCGGTTCGGACACGAAAAAGTAGTCGAATCATAAGCGTGCACGCGCGTGCCACATCCAACACAAGAAACATAATGATGCTGCGGAATCATTTTACCTCCATGCGGTTTATCCGGACAAACTGCTCCCCCGAAAGCAGAGTTGCATTATTACCCGAAATTTCGAATTTAATAAAGCAGACGATGCATTTAGTTGCGGGAAAACAGTTGCCGGACGTATGCGCCGCAGGCGCATAGGACGGCGCGGACGCGTATCGGCCGCAGGCCGATAGCGGCAGCACCTGAAAAAATTGCGACACAGCGGATGGCAAATAAATTATTTTACTTTTGCATCAAATGTGTTAAAAGCCCGCCGCCCGCATATGCTGTGCATTTGCGGTAACTGCAGGCAACATTTAATTAGGAGAAAGAAATTATGCGTTTATCGCCACTTGCAGAAGTGAAGGAAAAATTCGGTTCCCGTGATGAACTTATCAAGATCGTGAAGGGCGAAATTGAGCGTCCCGAAGGCATGAATGATGAGGCTTTTGAAGCCAAAGTGCGCACGATCAGCAACCGCAAGCTCCTCAAGCTTCACGCTGCTCACGAAGACGTGACCAAACGTTTCGGTTCGAAAGAAGGTCTGGTCGACGCCATTATGGCCATTCTCAGCAACGGCAAAAAGATCGACAAAGTCTATCAGGCCAAGCTGTTGACACGCCGCGAAGCCCAGCTGCTCGATCTTCACAGGAATCTTGAGAAGAAATCGAAATAGGCGTAATATCATACGGTCCTGAGGGACCGTTTTTTTTAATTTACGCATGCAGGAGGTGGCAACGATGCGCAACCATGACAGACCTTTGGTATTTTTGATTCTGGCGTTGTGTTTTGCGGTCGCGGCCGCTTCTGTGATGGGCTGCAACGAGCGTCGCAGCGAGGGCAAAAAAGTCACGGTGCAGGAAGATGAGGATTCGGCCGGAAAGCCCGGTGCGGCAGCACCGACAGCGCAGGTCGGCGAATACGACAGCGTGGCTCCGGTTGAACGATTTCCCGGTGGTATAGAGCCCAACGATTATAAGGCGCGTAAACTCGTCAATCAGCTCTATAACTATTGTCTGGGCGCATGCTCAGCCAACCAGGAATGCCCGGCTGACCTCGACGCAGCAAAAGAAGCCGTCCGAAAACAGTTCGGCCTGTTCTGGCCAAAGGATCCCTGGGGCAATCTCTATCAGTACAAACGCATTGACGCACAGTCATGCGATGTCTGGTCGTTCGGTCCCGATGGCAAAGACGGCACCGAAGATGATGTCCATGTGGCAGCTGTGAATAAAGAAGATCTTCCCAAATAATCAGGCGAATGGCCTTGTGTGGCCTTTTAGGAGTGAACATGCACAAACGATTGGCTTTGACAATTGCCTGCTCATCACTGATGCTTGCGGCCCCCGCATTTGCACAGGAATCTGTATCCGGGCAGGACGGCGCGGCTTATGTGCCACGCCAGATCGATGGATCCGAGGTTTCGGCCCCTTCCAGTGCTGAGAATGAGAAAAAACTGCAGGCTCAGATCGATTCACTTCAGGCCGAAATCAATGCGCTCAAAGCTCAGACACAGGCGCTCGAAACCAAAGCCAGCGAACTGCAGATGAACCAGACGGATGCCGCCATTAAACTCGAGGAAACCAGATCTCTGGCCGAAAAATCATCGGGCGACAGCAGCGCCAGCCGTTTCCGTTTCGGCTCCTATGGCCGCGTGCAGCCTTCGATGAATGCCGACGGCATGAAGAGCGGGCGTCAGCCCCGCATCGTCTATCCGTCGCCCCGCGTCGATGAAGGCTCCTATGTGGAGCTGTGGTTTGGCTACAACGCCTATAAAGGTGAGGACGGCGCAACCGTTGATGTCGTCTCCACTATCGCTTTCAGCGACGATAAGCTCTTCCATCGCGATGGTATCTGGGATTCGAGTATCGCCATCCGCAATCTCTATGTCGAAGCTCGGGATGTCTGGTTCCAGGGGCTCGTTTTCTGGGCCGGTTCACGCATGTACCGTGGCGATGATATCTATCTGCTCGACACCTGGCCGCTCGATAATCTCAACACCTACGGCGGCGGTCTCGGCTATCATTCCGCCAAATACGCCGGAAACATGCGCACCAATTTTGATGTCCATTTCGGCACCAATCGCCTCAATAACGATTATCAGTATCAGGTCGTCGATACCGTCGATGAACGATTCGTCGGAAAAACTGATGTCATCTTCCTCGACCGCCAGCGCTTTATCACATCCATCAAAGCTGAACAGCTGTTTGGCGGCGATGACAGCCCGCTGTTCAAAATTAAGCTCTACAGCGAGATTCATTCGATCGATAAAGGGGAACACCTTGAGACACAGCCCGAGCAGATTACAGAGCTTCCCAAGGATTTTGGCTGGTTGATCGGCGGACAGTTCGGCATCTCCAACTTCCTCGATGGCAGCTATGCCAATCTCTTCATTAAATATGCCACGGGTCTTGCGGCTTACGGCGAAATGGGTATTCCATTCGGCGTTAACACGAGCAAAACGGCCGAAGATGCTAAAAATCTCACCGTCGGTCTGAGCGCCGGACTCAATATTCTCAACTATGCCGATGTTCTGTTCGGCGGTTATGTGCGCTATTTCACCGACGCCGACGGCGTCGAGGAGGATTTCGACGATGGTGTCGAAGGCGTCTGGGATCTCCGGCTGACCGGTCATGTCGGCAAGTATTTCCGCCCCGGTATCGAACTCAGTCAGCAGCTGCGCAGACCTAACGGTCTCAATCCCGCCAGCCTCAAGCAGGAACTCGCTTCCATCTTTAAATTCTCTCTGCTTCCCGCTGTCAGGTTCGGAGACGGTGTGCTCGGAAGACCCGAATTCAGGTTCAACTACACGCTCAGCGTTCTCAATGATGCCGCTAAAATGCTCTATAACGAAAAAGATTATCTGCGCGGTAAAACCTACGTCCACTTCGTCGGATTTGCGGCCGAATGGTGGTTCAATCTTTAATTCCTTTAAGCCACTGCATCGCGGTGGCTTAATTTGTTGGTACTCCAGCCATGCCCAGAACGCCTTACGATTATTACGAGTGTCTCGATTCTGTCAAACATCCCCATCGGTTTGACACCGAAGCTGCCTACCAGTTCCTCGCCGATCATCCCGATCCCCTCAATGACGCCAGACTTGCACACTGGCAGAATATGGATAACGAGGCATTCTGGCGCGTACTCAGGCAGTATCAGGGCGCAAACGGCGGTTTCAAAGGCGGACTGGATCCCGATTATACCGGTGATGTCGGGTCGATTCATACGACGATTGAAGCCATGCGCATCATGATCGCTCACCAGCAGCTCAGCGGCCCCGAAATCACACGTACACTCGAATTCTTGCACAATACCGTGCTCCCCGATGGCACGTGGCAGGAAATCCCCGAAGTCCTCTCAAATCCCAAATGCCCTGCCTGGTATCAGCCGGCACAATTCCGCATCTATGAGTCGTCGTGTCTTGCCGGATATGCCCTCGATATGGGCGCGGTCGATTTGTGGACAAACGCTGTTCGCTATGTGCGCCAGACCTGGATGCAGATGCCCTACGCCGAAACCGCGCATCCATACTGGGCTGTCCTGCTGTTGCTCGGCCGCAGCACGACTTCATCCGAACGCAGCATCGCACTCGACGCGCTCGATAACCTCGGTACATTCGTCAGACGCCATAAAGTCGATGCCTACGACTGCTCGGCGGTCGTCGAAATCCTCAGCACACTTGATTTCCCCGAGGTCGACGATTTGCTCGTGCGTATCCTCGATATGCTCGGCGCTGCCCAGGATCCCGAAGACGGCGGCATCCGCACCGAATACGGCGAAAACCTCCGGAATACCGCGACTTTCAATGCACTCATGGCTTACGCCATCCTCATGCAGCGCGGTCTCGTCGATAATCAGGAATAATCAGGAATTTTTTCTTTATTATTACACCAAATATGTTAAAAGCGTTGCGCTGTTTTGAACGGACAGCCGCAGTTTGTCATACAACCCCATAAGGAGAAATTGGAACATGAGTGAATACATGCTTATCACCAACGTCATTGGCCGTGAAATCATCGATTCCCGCGGCAATCCCACAGTCGAAGCCGAAGTGACGCTTGCAGATGGTTCTGTAGGCCGCGGTGCCGCTCCCTCCGGAGCATCCACAGGTGAATTCGAGGCGCTCGAACTCCGTGACGGTGATAAAAGCAAATTCGGCGGCAAAGGCGTTTCCAAAGCCGTCGCCAACATCAACGAAAAAATCGCTCCGGCCCTCATCGGTGTCGATGCATCCGATACTTATGCAGTCGACAAAGTCATGCTCGATATGGACGGCACAAAGGGTAAAACCGTTCTCGGTGCCAATGCCATCCTCGCCGTTTCAATCGCAGCAGCACGCGCAGCCGCAGTTTCCCTCGACGTTCCTCTCTATCGCTTCCTCGGTGGCGTCAGCGGCAACCGTCTGCCCGTCCCCATGATGAACATCCTCAACGGTGGTGCCCATGCCGATAGCGCCGTCGATACCCAGGAATTCATGATTATGCCCGTCGGCGCCAAATCCTTCCGCGAAGGTCTCCGTTGGTGCACCGAAGTCTTCCACACCCTCAAAAAACTCATCAAAGATATGGGCGATGTCACCGCCGTCGGCGATGAAGGTGGATTCGCTCCCAACAAACTCACAAGCGACGAAGCCGCTATCGAAAAAATCATCGAAGCCATCAAGGCTGCCGGTTATGAACCGGGCAAAGATTTCATGCTCGCCATGGATTGCGCCGCTTCCGAATGGAAATCCCCCAAGGGCAAAGGCTTCTATCATCAGAAAAAATCCGGCAAAGATTACACCTCCGATGAACTCATCGCGCACTGGGCTTCCCTGGTCGAAAAATATCCTATCATCTCCATCGAAGACGGCCTCGATGAAGAAGATTGGGAAGGCTGGAAGAAGATGACCGACCTCCTCGGCGACAAAGTTCAGCTCGTCGGCGACGATCTCTTCGTCACCAACACCGAACGCCTTAAGAAAGGTATCGATCTCGGCTGCGGTAACTCCATCCTCATCAAACTCAATCAGATCGGCTCGGTCTCCGAAACGCTCGAAGCCATCAAAATGGCTCACAAAGCCGGCTACACCGCCGTCACCTCCCACCGCTCGGGCGAAACCGAAGACACCACCATCGCCGACCTCGCCGTCGCTCTCAATACCTGCCAGATCAAAACCGGCGCGCCTTCCCGCACCGACCGCGTCTGCAAATACAATCAGCTCCTCCGCATCGAAGAGCAGCTCGGCGACGCCGCAATCTATCCCGGCAAAGCCGCTTTCAATATCAAAAAGTAATTAATCGTATAGATTGAACTTTGCCATGTAGAGACGTTCCCCGGAGCGTCTCTACGTGTATTTGGCGAATGTTTACTATATAATGACACATGCTGTTAATAGCTCTGAATTAAGATAAGGCTCTGTTTAACGCGCGTGGATATGAATAGTAAGGTTGGCTGCTTTGCGGCCACGAGTGATGAGCGATGTGCCACGAGTGATCATTGCCAACTCGACGCTCGATGCTCGGCGCTTTTTGCCAGTATTTCACACATATCGGGGTAACGCTGTATCCACACTGCTTAAACATAGCCTGTTTTTTGTATGATGTATCGCGGCCTATTGCGCGCTGCGCAATACGGCCTGCGGCTCGCTGCTATCGGCTGCGCCGATACGCGCTCGCTTTTGTATACTTATCACCAGATGTATCAATTCGATCCGAATCAATTCAATCCTCAGCAACGACAGGCTGTGCTGCATTCCGATGGTCCTATGCTCGTACTCGCTGGCGCCGGCAGCGGAAAAACACGCATCATTGCGCATCGAATCGCTTATCTTACCGCCATTCGGCATATCGCCCCAGAATCGATTGTTGCCGTCAGCTTCACAAACAAAGCCGCGCGCGAATTGCGCCAGCGCGTCGCCGACTTGATCGGAATTGATACCGCCAAACGCTGTCATCTCTCGACGTTCCATGCACTCGGTGCCGATATCCTGCGCGCCAATATCTCAAAACTCGGCTGGAAACTGCCTTTTGCAATCATCGATAATGACGACCAAATCAGCATCATCAAAGATGTACTCAAAGAGTTGCATCTGCAGGGATCCGCCTACGATCCCGACAATCTGATGCGCTTTATTTCGCACGTCAAAACTGCGCATGTCGCACCGCTCGATATGCCCGGTATGCGCTGGAATCCACAGGGCCGCACGCTTGCCAAAGTCTTTGATCATTATCAAATTATTCGAAAATCGATGAATGCCGTCGATTTTGACGATATGATTGCGCTTCCCGTCGATCTGCTCGAAAATTATCCCACGGTGCTCGAACAATATACCAACTCATGGCGCTATCTGCTCGTCGACGAGTATCAGGACACCAACGCACTCCAGTTCCGAATGCTGCAGCTCCTGTGCGCCAAACAGGCCAATCTGATGGTCGTGGGCGATGACGATCAGTCGATCTATGCATTTCGTGGCGCCGATTCCAGCCATATCCTCAATTTCCCAAACCAGTTTCCGGATGTCCAAATCGTTTCGCTCGAGCAAAACTACAGGTCGACCCAAATCATTCTGGATGCAGCAAATGCTGTCATTGCCAAAAACGCCAAGCGGCATCCAAAAAATCTGTGGAGCCAGACAAAGGAAGGCGAAAAAATCAAAGCCTTCTCATGCAACAATCCAGAAGAAGAAGCGGCTTTTGTGATCGAGCAGATTCGTGCCGTAGCTGCGGCCAAAGGACTGTCATATCGCGACTTTGCCGTGCTCTATCGCACCAATCCCCAAAGCCGCGCTCTTGAAGAAATCCTGGTCAAATCGAATCTGCCTTATCGCATCGTGGGCGGCTCAAAATTCTATGAACATGCCGAAATCCGTGATTTGTTGTTCTATTTGCGGGCGATTTATTCGCATCACGATGAACTGGCGCTGCGCCGCATCATCAATACGCCGCGACGCGGTATCGCTGCCGCTACTTTGTCGCGTATGGATGAGCGATCCAAACGCGAAAAAATCGATTTCTTTGAATCGGTGAAACGCGAAGCAAACGACGATGCACTGCCACAGGCTGCGCGCCTCAAACTCGCCGAATTCGTTGATATCATTGAGAAATTCCATCGCCGCTTTATGGCAAAATCCGAGCCTCTGGATATCACGCTGTCGGCGCTCATCGATGCCATCCATTACATCGCCTATATCCAGAGCTCCAGCAATTCCGACGAAAATGCCCAGCATCGGCGTGACAATGTCGCGGAACTCGTTACGGCCATCGCATCCTACGAATCGAGTGAAGGCCGTGATTTGGGTGGATATCTCCAGCGCGTGGCGCTCGAACCACCCCAAAAAAAGGAAGACCAGAATCCGGACGAAATCACGCTGATGACGATTCATGCGGCAAAAGGGCTTGAATTCAAACAGGTCTATATCATCGGCTGTGAAGAAAATCTGCTGCCGCACGCCAACTCACTCCAGGAACCCGCACTCTCCGAAGAAAGGCGGCTGTTCTATGTTGGAATCACGCGAGCCAAAAAGTATCTCACGCTTACCTGGTGCCGAACGCGCCGCAAACAACACGAGCTCATCGAAATCGAACCGACGCGCTTTTTAAAGGATATCCCTGATTCGGTCATCGAAATCAGTAACGCGTCCAGCTCCCCCGTTGTCCAGCAAATCGAGGCAGATGTTGCCGCCAAACGTGCCGCTCGATTTGCGCAAATGCGCGCCCTGTTTAAATAGCGCGTCCGCGCATACGGCCAATCAGAGACGTTCCACGGAACGTCTCTGCCATGA
>CAMKRB010000044.1 GCA_946415045.1 uncultured Myxococcales bacterium | reverse complement strand
GCTTGAAACCGCGCTGCTGCTGGATTTGGCATCGCACAAAATCGTAAGCGTATTCGAGTTTTGCGCGTTCGGTTTTAAAGATTTTCACGCCGAATCTCAGGTTGAGGCGGTCGAATCCAAGGATGAAAACGCCGGGATCCCGCAGTTCGAGCTGTTCGACGATATCGCGCTGTACAGTTGGCGAAGCCGTAGCAGTGAGTGCGATAGTCGGCGGATTGCCAAGCGATTGCCGCAGCGCGCTCAGACGGCGGTAATCCGGACGGAAATCGTGTCCCCACTGGCTGATGCAATGCGCTTCGTCAACGGCAAGCAACCCGATTTGAATCTGTCCAAGAAGCGACTGAAATGTGTTGTTGCGCACGCGTTCGGGTGCGACAAACAAAAACTTCACGCGACCGTCGACCAGATCCCTGCAAATCGCCTGCTGTTCAGCGAATCCAAGCCCTGAATGCAGGTTGGCTGCACGAATCCCTTTGGATACGAGCGAATCGACCTGATCTTTCATCAGTGCTATCAGGGGGCTGATGACCAGCGTGACCCCGGGCAGCACGACGCCAGGCAACTGGTAGCAAAGGCTTTTGCCACTGCCTGTTGGCATGACGGCCAGCGTATCACGGCCAGACAATATGCTGCCGATAATATCTTCCTGACCATCGCGAAACCCCGGAAGCCTGAAGACTTCCGAAAGCGCACGTCGCGCCGCCGTCCAGAGTTGTGAATCGGTGGAATTGGGCATGTTCGCCTGCGTTCAATGTACTATTCTTCGCCAATCTGCTTTTTGGATGCTGTGCTCGGTACACTGCGCGAATAGAAAAAGCCCTTGATGCCCAGAATCAGAATCAGCACCGATAACGCGGCAATCAGACCACCCCAGAACCAGTAGGGCAGGAACAAATTATTGGCGATTTGCCCGACATCGGATGGCGCAGCGCCTTGCGCCGTCTGAGCCGTATCGGTGAACAAATAGTCGCCGCGCGAAAAAACAGCGGTGAGCAGCGTAATCGCCAGCACCAGCATCGAATACTGCGGCACTGTGTTCGATTTCGGACCAAATGCAATCAGTCCCGAAACCAGGCCGCATCCGCCGATAAATGCAATGCCAAATGGATTTGTAAAGGGCACCAAAAATATGATCGCTGCAACACATGTCAGCATAAACAGCACCATGCCCACGCGCGATGCGCGGCCGGATCGCCCCAGAATGAGGAATACTGCTGCCATAATCGCCGGTGCAATCAGACCGCCAAACGCGATAAAGGCTTTCGCAAAATGTCCGATATTCTCAGGAATCATCGTCGTCGCCATGCCCGATCCATCCGACCACATCTCGAACTGCTTGAAATCACCGCCGACCATCTCGCCCGCAATGCCGTGGCCCGATTCATGAATAAACGTGTAAATCAGCATGAACGGATACAGCACGTACCAGCCGTACGGCACGAAATAAAGCGCGATCACCAGTATCGATATCACGATGCAGGCGATCATCGCCGACTTGGGGTTCTTTGCAGGCAAATTCTTTTGATTCGATGTTTTATCCATACGATTCCAGTGGGAATGTGGTAAAAAAAAACGGATACAGGCCGCTGCGGCATTATATCGTTTTTTGAGATGATGGAGGCAAAATATGTTGGAATCGCTTAAAAATAAACCGTTTGCGATTGAGGAATTACCTGCACCGCTGCGCAAACCGGTAGGCACCGAAACGCCAAAGCCGCTCAAACTGATGGCAGCCAAAGGCGCACTGCCCATTGCTCCCGATATGCTGCTTTATGTCTGGTATCAGCTGTCGTTCGAACCGGACGCCGAAATCACAGCAGCAGTCAAAGAAACGGTCAACACTTTTGACGACGATCTCATCATCGACCTGGCTCAGCGCGATCAACCCGAATGCATTCTCGACTGGCTCGCCAAAACCAGCACGAACCCTGCGGTTATCGAAAAAATCGTACTCAACAACAAGACGCATGACGCGACGATTATGGACATCGCATCCACTGCGCCGCGCGAAATCGTCGAAATCATAGCAAACAACCACGTCCGCGTGCTGCGTTCGCCCGAAATCATCGAAAAAATCTACCTCAATCCCAACACCCGTATGGCGCTCATCGAACGACTGGTTTCGCTGGCCAAAGAGCACAATGTCGATCTTCCGAACCTCAAATCGGTGATGGAAACAGCCGGTCTCAAAGACGACAATCCCGGTCTTTCGGACGAAGAATTCGAGCAGGTGCTGCGCGTATCGTCACAACAGGGCACGGCCGAGGCTGCCAAAGCTGCAGCCGCCACCAGCCCGCATGCCGTCAAATCACTCGAAGAATGCGAGGCCGATGAAACCGCCGAACAAAAGGAAAAACGCCTCACCAAAACCCAGCTCATCAATCGCATGAATGCGCCGCAGCGCGTGCGCCTGGCCCTGATGGGATCCCGCGAGGACCGCAACATCCTCATTCGCGATTCGCGCCGCGTCGTCTACATGAGTGTCATCAAAAGCCCCAAAATGACCATCGCCGAAGTCGAATCCATCGCCGCATCAAAAGGCATGCCCGACGAAATGATCAGCTACATTTGCACGCGCCGTGACTGGGTGCGCTACTACCCCATCGTCGTTTCGCTCGTCAACAACCCCAAATGCCCGCTCGGCGAGGCCGTCGGCTTCATGCGTCAGCTCCGCCTCGGCGATCTCAAAAATCTCCAAAAAAGCAAAAGCGTTCCCGCTCAGCTCGCTCGCCAGGCCCAGATGCTCTTCAAACAAAAACAGGAACACAAATAAAGACCCCATATTCCGTTGGAAATGGAGGTTTTGGCGTGATGGAAAAGGGGGCACGGCCCCCTGCGCGGCTATTGGCTTTGCCAATACGCCGCGACCCCCGACGCGGCTATCGCAGGCGATACGCCGCGTGATTTGTATTTCTGGTTTGGATTCAGGTTCACGCAGGTACAAAAAAAACTCGCTGAATATGGTTCAGCACAGTCTTGGGCAGATGCGACGCATCGCCAAGTGATAAAAGGAAAAAAAACATGCAGACGATTTCACCGATTACTGAGCAGCTTATCGACCTGGCGATTACCGAAGACCTCGCCGCAGGCGATTTTACGACCGATGCCATCTTTACCGATAATGACAATTCAACCGGTTATTTGCTGGCCAAATCCGATATGGTGCTTTGCGGACAGCATATTTTTGAATACATCGTCGAAAAGATCGAATCGCGCACGCTGGGTGTTTATCAGCCTGTGACGATGCAATTCTTTTTCAGGGACGGCGACAGGATTGCCAAAGGCCAGAAAATAGCAGAGTTTTCGGGATCGACACAGGTGCTGCTCAAAGCTGAGCGCACGGCATTGAACTTTTTGCAGCACATGAGCGGTGTATCATCGCAGACGCGCCAGCTGGCCGATTTGCTGCCCGGAATCCGCGTCGTCAACACGCGCAAAGCATTGCCGGGGCTGCGCGATTTGCAGCATTATGCCGTGCGATGCGGCGGCGGATGCAGCCACCGGTTTAATCTGGGCGGCGGCACCATGATTAAGGACAACCACATCGCCGCTGCCGGATCTATTGCCAATGCCGTGGCTAAAGTGCGCGCATTTGCGCCGCATACCCTGCGCATCGAAGTCGAAGTCACCAATCTGGATGAAGTGCAGCAGGCACTCGATGCCAAAGCCGATATCATTATGCTCGACAACATGAAACCCGATGAAATGCGCGAAGCATGCAAATTGATTGCGGACAGGGCTCTCGTCGAAATCTCGGGCAATGTGACGGTCGAACGCGCAGAACAAATCCGGGATATCCCGGTTTACTGTGTTTCGTGCGGCGCGCTCACGCATTCGGTGCACGCCGCCGATATCTCGATGCGGTTTGATTGAGCTGAATTGCAGGAATTCAGCGCCTGAAACTAAAACTCAAACCCCGAAATGGCATCGTTCTGAACGACTTTTGTTTTGAGCGATTCGAGCAGAGATTTGTCGTCGTCGGATGCGGCATTCTTTTCGAAATAGGCGATGCACGGCTGAAGGATGGCGGTCTGCTCGACCGCGTGGTTGCAGACGGAGCGCACGAACGGGATGCCGCTGGTGTCGCCGTCTTTTGCGTCGGCTTTTAAAAATCGCGCAAATGTCGTGATATAGCGGCGCTCGAAGGGTTGCTGGGCTTCGAGCCACTGCCGCAGCACGACGCGATCCGAGGGATGGGAAACATAGACAGATTCAGCAACCGAGGCGATGAGATCGTCGGGCACATCCTGATTCTGGAGCGTTCCCATGTCGTCGGGTGTGACGGCATTTGGGCTGTCCTGATTGAGATCGGCAAGTGCGGTTAAACGCAGAGAAAGCGGCTTTTTTTCATCGAGCAGAATCGATTTTCGGAATTCAGTTTTCGACGGCATGCTGTTGGAAGATGTGATGGCCCGATAGAGCATTTCCTGAGTATCTGGCCAGATTTCTTTGTCGAAAGCTGTACCGGTTACATTGATATCGAAGTTTTGCGCATGATTTGCGGCGATGAGCGAAGCCGCACTGAATCGAAGCGTTTCGTCGCCATTTTGCAGCGCATCGGCCAGACGCTGATTCTGGCCCTGGATGGCGAGTTTGTCGAGCGTCTGCAGTGCGAAAGCGCGCTCGGTTGTATTTTTGGCGTTTTGATAAATCGCGGTGATTTGATCGGCATATTGTGCGGCAATCGGGGTTTGCGGATCGAGTGCGCCAACAGCGCGAATGGCGACGATACGGCGTGAAATCGTCTGATTTGCAAGCAGCGTCGAAAGCGCAGCACTGAGCACCTGTGCATCGGGATTGTCGGCAGAAATACTGGATTTGCAATGGCCAAACCGATACATCAGGCGCAGCAGTTTTGTTTCGTCGGCATCGCCGTCAATCTGATGGACGAGTGCATCGGCACAACCGGTTTTATCGTCGCCAAACGAGGAGATTTGCCCGAGTTCCGAAGCGGGATTGTTTGCAACGAGCCGGGCCCACATCATCATCGCGTCACTATTTTTAATGTTATAGTAATCGGCGAGGAGATCGAGAAAATGCGCCTGATTTCCGGAGGAATTTTTAAGCCAGCTCACGAGGACGGAGGCGTAGGCATCGGGATAATTTCGCAGCCATCTGGCGAACTGCGCCTGAACATCGGAAACAGAGGATTTGCGGGCGAGTTCAGTGATTCTGGGGCCAGCGACTGAAGGTGGCATGGCTTCGAGCAAATCTTTAATTTTGAGTATTTGCGGGTCGTCATTTGTCGCATTTTGAATCCAGGCGTCGAGATCGGCGAGTGCGTCAGAATTTTGGGCAATTTGTCGTCCGCATTGTGCGCGCATGGGCGGGGTGCATTGGAGCGCCTGTTCAAAGGAGATTGCATCAGAATCGGCAGGAATTGCGGCAGTTTGCGAATCCTGTGCGAAAGCTGAGTGGCAGGTGATAAGCGAGAGCAAGACAAAGCAAATCGAAGATTTCATAAATATCCCAAGCATAATAAGAATAACGGCGCGCCCCGCAGGGGCGCAACCGCCGGAGCCCCGCAGGGGCGACAGAGTACAGCCGTGTGGGAGCGCAGCGACTCGCACGGCAGAACGAGCGTATTGGCTGCGATGCAGCCAATAGCGAGTGGAGAGACGTGTCGTGACACGTCACGAAAATATAAGGATCGCAAGGCGTATGGCGCATGCGCCATAGCCTTGCGTGCGGGGCGTATTGTCACGGAGTGACAATAGCCCGCGACAAAAAAATAAAAAAGAAAAATAAAGAACTTGACGGTAATAAAGTTTGCACCTATAAGGGCGTCTCGTTGCGCGCAGGGAGAAATACCTGTGGCAAGATTTGACAAGCGACAATGCGCTGAAGTGGCTCAATCGGTAGAGCACCTGATTTGTAATCAGGGGGTTGGGGGTTCGATTCCCTCCTTCAGCATGCGGAGAGGTACCTAAGCGGTCAACGGGGGCGGACTGTAAATCCGTTGGCGGAGCCTTCGGTGGTTCGAATCCACCCCTCTCCATTGTCAAATAAGGAGAGGTAGCGAAGTGGCTAAACGCGGCGGGCTGTAAACCCGCTCCCTTACGGGTTCTGTGGTTCGAATCCACACCTCTCCATTGAAGTGCGGGTGTAGTTCAGTTGGTAGAACAACAGCCTTCCAAGCTGTGGGTCGCGAGTTCGAACCTCGTCGCCCGCTTTATGCTTGTGTAGCTCAGCAGGTAGAGTACTTCCTTGGTAAGGAAGGGGTCACCGGTTCAAATC
The DNA here is from genome assembly GCA_946415045.1 of uncultured Myxococcales bacterium. Lineage (GTDB taxonomy): Bacteria > Myxococcota_A > Bradymonadia > UBA4248 > UBA4248 > UBA4248. The sequence goes on along the minus strand of CAMKRB010000044.1, from coordinate 9,085 downwards.
CGGTCACAAGCTTTTTTTTATCGCTCCGAGTTGGTCGGAGCGATTTTTTAACCGGTTGGGACGGTGCGAGTGCACCATTGATTAATATCCTTTTTACGGAGGCGGTCTGATATGGCCAAGGAAGAATTTAAGCGCACAAAACCCCATGTGAACATTGGTACCATCGGTCACGTTGATCACGGCAAAACGACGTTGACGGCTGCCATTACAACCTGTCTTGCTAAGAATGATCCTAGCATCAAGGTTATGAAATTCGACGAAATCGATAAGGCTCCCGAAGAGAAAGAGCGTGGTATTACGATCGCAACAGCTCACGTAGAGTATCAGACCGAGAAACGTCACTATGCACACGTTGACTGCCCGGGTCACGCAGATTACATCAAGAACATGATCACCGGTGCTGCCCAGATGGACGGTGCAATTCTCGTCGTTAGCGCAGCTGATGGCCCGATGCCCCAGACCCGTGAACACATCCTCCTCGCCCGTCAGGTAGGCGTGCCCTACATCATTGTTTACCTGAACAAGGCTGATCTCGTTGATGATGCCGAGCTCCTCGAACTGGTCGAAGTCGAAGTCCGCGACCTGCTCAGCAGCTATGAATTCCCTGGTGATGAAACCCCCGTTATCGTTGGTTCCGCACTTCAGGCCCTCGAAGGCATTGACAGCGAATATGGTACCAAGTCAATCGACAAACTGATGGACGCTGTTGACAACTACATTCCGACCCCGGATCGTCCGATCGACAAGCCCTTCCTGATGCCAGTCGAAGACGTCTTCTCGATTTCCGGTCGTGGTACAGTTGCCACGGGTCGTGTTGAGAGCGGCCAGATTCGCGTGAATGATCCTGTTGATATCGTTGGTATGAAAGATCAGATCGACAAGACGGTTGTAACCGGTGTCGAAATGTTCCGTAAGCTTTTGGAATACGGCGAAGCTGGTGACAATATTGGTTGCTTGCTGCGTGGTACAAAGAAAGACGAAATCCGCCGTGGTCAGGTTTTGGCCAAGCCCGGTTCGATTCACCCCCACAAATCCTTCAAAGGCCAGGTTTATGTTCTGTCCAAAGAAGAAGGTGGTCGTCATACATTCTTCCGCAATGGTTATCGCCCCCAGTTCTATTTCCGTACAACGGACGTGACCGGTGTTGTGACCCTCGAAGGCATCGAGATGGTTATGCCTGGTGACAATGTCGTTCTGAAAGTCGACCTGATTGAGCCGATCGCAATGGACGAAGGTCTCCGTTTCTCCATCCGTGAAGGTGGTCGTACGGTTGGCGCAGGCGTCGTTTCCGAAATTCTCGACAAATAATTTGTCCTGACAAAAGATTTCCAGAGCTTTAGGGCTCTGGAAACTTAGGGGCGTAGCTCAGTTGGTAGAGCAACGGCCTCCAAAGCCGTGGGCCGAGGGTTCGAGTCCTTCCACCCCTGTTTAAGAGCCTTTTGTCGCTGACAAAAGGCTCTTTTTCTGTTCATCTGGAGATTCAGTCATGGATGAGGTCAAACGATACGTCAATTTATCATTCATCATTGGCGCGATTATTATGTCGTGGTTTTTGATGAAATTCTCCGCGCTCGTATTGGCGATGTTCAAAGCGCCGGACGAACGTCTGATGGGAGAACATGTGACGTATTCGACGATCGCCGGAATTGTGCTGGCGATCGTGATTACCGTGCTTTTATGGCGCAGTTCGAAAGTCTATGAGGGTGCGCTGAGCGTTGCCCGTGAGATGAAGAAAGTCACCTGGCCAACCGGAGACGAAACAAAATACGCCATGAAAGTTGTGATTGCGATGAGTATTATCGTGGCCGCGATATTATTTGGTTTCGATTTTGTCGCAAAAGGGTTGACGGATCTGATTTTAGGCGTTAAGTAGCACGCGCAAATTTCCACGAAAAAGTGGGAATCCAGGAATGAATCAATCGAAGAGGTAGCTGCACTATGGCGATGAAATGGTACATCGTAAATACGCACTCCGGATGTGAGAATCGCGCGAAACAGTCTCTTGAAAAACGCATACAGGAATCACCGCTGAAGGATAAATTCGGCGAGGTTTTGGTGCCGGTAGAGACGATGGTGGAAACGAAGAAGAATGGTGAAAAACGCCAGTCAACGCGCAAATTCTTTCCTGGATACATGCTCGTACAGATGGAGCTCACGGATGAGACATGGCACATCGTCAAGAGTGCCGACAAGGTGAGCGGATTTGTGGGTGGTTCAACAGAACCGCCGTCGATGAGCGATGCAGAAGTCGAACGCATCATCGGCAAGATGAAGACAAGCGTCGAAAAGCCCGATGTTTCTGTGAGCCTGGATTTGAAGGACACAGTGCGGGTGCTCGACGGACCGTTTGTGAATTTCTCCGGTACTGTGGAATCGCTGGACAGGGATAAAAAGCGAGTCTGCGTATTGGTGAGTATATTGGGGCGCGTTGTGCCTGTCGAACTGGATTTTTCGCAGATCGAAAAGGTCAACGCATAGTTTGGATAGAAAAAGATGGCCAAGAAAATTGTAGGTTATGTAAAGTTGCAATGCCCGGCCGGTAAGGCGAATCCCTCGCCTCCCGTGGGCCCTGCGCTCGGTCAGCATGGTGTGAATATCATGGAATTCTGCAAGCAGTTCAATGCTAAAACGCAGAAGGGTGATGGTATCTTAACACCGGTCGTTATCACGGTTTATGCCGATCACAGCTTTAGCTTTGTGGTCAAGACGCCTCCCGCAGCCGTTCTCATTATGAAAGAACTCGGCCTCAAGGGCGGCAGTGGTGTTCCCAACCGTGAGAAAGTGGGCAAGATTACAAAGGCTCAGATTCGCAAGATCGCCGAAATCAAGCTCCCCGACCTCAATACAGACAGTATTGATTCCGCCATGCGTACTGTTGCAGGCACATGCCGCAGCATGGGCGTTGACATCGTCGATTAAAAAGGAGTGGCACTATGCCAACAAGAGGTAAGAAGTACAAAGAGTCGATTCAGAAAGTCGACAGGCAGAAGCGTTACACCGACATCAACGAAGTGATGGCACTCGTTAAGGAAATCTCGACAGAGAAATTCGATGCCAGCGTTGATGTTGCCGTTCGGCTCGGCGTCGATCCGCGTCACGCGGATCAGATGGTTCGCGGCGCGGTAGTACTGCCCAATGGAATCGGTAAAACAGTGCGCGTCCTCGTTTTCGCCGCTGGTGAAAAAGAAAAAGAAGCTCGCGAAGCTGGTGCAGATTTTGTTGGTGCGGACGACCTCGTGCAGAAAATCCAGGAAGGTTGGTTCGAATTCGATAAGGCAATTGCAACACCCGACATGATGGGAAAAGTTGGCCGTCTCGGTCGCGTACTTGGCCCGCGCGGTTTGATGCCGAACCCCAAAGTTGGAACCGTCACCACGGATATCGCACGCGCTGTTAAGGAAACCAAAGCTGGTCGCGTTGAATTCCGTGTCGAAAAAGCCGGTATCGTTCATGCCCCTATCGGTCGCGTTTCCTTCGATGCTGATAAGCTCGCTGAGAACTTCACAGCATTCATGGAGATCATCAACAAGCTGAAACCCGCATCGACTAAAGGTCAGTATATCAAGAGCATCACCGTCAGCTCGACGATGAGCCCTGGTATCAAACTCGATACGTCGATTTGCTAAAATAAAGCTTGACTTTTCTGGCGAGCGCCCGTATAAGGCGCTCGCTTTTTGACGGCAATCGGAACCGTCGGAGATGTGGGCAGCCTCCCGCTTTAATGCTTCTCAAAGCGCCTGCTAAGCCGGAACGATTCGTCAGTGTTGATTTAACTCTGATTTGAACTATTCCTGCGCAATCCATTCCGATTTGCCAGAACTTTTAATCCCGTTCAATTTCAGAGGAACTATGAACAAAAACGAGAAAGAAGCCGCGATCGAGTCCTACAAGGCTCTGTTCAAAGGCATCGAATCCGTCGTGATCGCCGACACCAGTGGTGTTACGGTGAATACGATTAATGAGGTTCGCTCGAAATTCCGTGCTGAAGGCGTGACGTTCCGCGTAATTAAAAATACGCTCGCCAAAAAAGCCCTCGCCGGCACCGTGCTCGAACCCGTTTGCGCGAAATTCCATGGCCCCGTCGCCATCGCTATGAAAGCTGACGACCCCATTTCACCGGCTCGCGTCGCTGTCGATTTCGCTAAAACAAATCAGGCTTTCAAAATTACCGGCGGCTTCGTCTCCGGTACCGTCCTCGATGCCGCTGGCGTCGACAGTCTCTCCAAAATGCGTACACGCAAAGAAGCCCTCTCGGCTCTGCTGTCCGTATTCAAAGGCAACACCACCAAGTTCGCCGCAGTCCTCAAAGCCCGCGCCGACAAGATGGAAGAAGCTGCTAAGTAATCACTCCCTTCGGTCATTTGACCGTGCCCTTTTTCTTTAATTTAATTCGCGCCCTTTGCGCTTATTCTTTCGTCCTATATGGACAACGGAGATTTTAGTATGGTTACAGAAGATCAGGTTATCGAGTATCTTGAGTCCCTTACACTCGTTCAGCTGAATGAGCTCGTCGCTAAGCTCGAAGAGAAGTGGGATGTTAAAGCTGCTGTGGGTGGTGGCGTCGTCGTTGCCGCTGCTGCTGCTGCTGTCGAAGAACCCACTGAGTTCAAAGTCATCCTCACCGACATCGGTGCCAACAAGATTAACGTCATCAAGGAAATCCGTGCCATCACCGGCCTCGGCCTCAAAGAAGCTAAGGAACTCGTCGATGGTGCTCCCTCCACCGTTAAGGAAGGCATCGAAAAAGCAGAAGCCGAAGACATCAAGAAAAAACTCGAAGCCGCTGGCGCCAAGGCCGACATCAAGGCCTAATTCTGCCGCAGTTTTCTGCTCAAAAGCCCCGTCCCTAAGACGGGGCTTTTTTTTGGCCTCCCTGCAGCCATTGATAATATGAACTATCCGCCTGCTGCATCCACTTGTAATTTCTCAATAATCCATTATGCTATGCGCGTTTGATCGCTCTCTTTTTTGTGGAGAATCCGGCATGAAAAATATGCGCTACTTATCGATTATCGCTGCATTGCTCTGCTTTGGTGCACTTGCATCTGTTTCCTGCGACGAATCGTCGGGCAGCAGTTCAGGTGCATCCAAGGCGCAGCAACCTGCTTCACAGCCTACTCCAGGCACGGAACCCGGTACCGAACCGGGTACAGAGCCTGGTACCGAACCCGGCACAGAGCCTGGTACCGAACCCGGCACAGAGCCTGGTACCGAACCCGGCACAGAGCCTGGTACCGAACCTGGCACCGAACCGGGTACAGAACCCGTGACACCTCCTGATCCTCCCGTTACGGTCGTGAAAGGCGAACCCGTTCCCGAAGGCATTCCCGAAACTGACGACAGCGATGTGCTGAGCGATGATTTCGTGCTGCCCGAACCCGTCCCTTTGCCCGATGATCCCTGCCTTGCTTGTACGCATCGTCAGGAATGTCTCGATGGCGTCTGTCTGAACAGTACACGGCATAACGTTTCGGTAAACAAGGCTTTTACTGACGAAAATGGTGATAAGGCGGTTTTCTCCATCTCGCTCACTCGCAAGCCGACGGCAGATGTTTCATTTAAATGCTGGATCGTTTCGACCAGTCCCGTCCCCGAAGCTGAAATTGAGTGTTCATCCGTGATTCCAAAAGACGATTGGATTCAGGGACAGTTCTCGTCTGCGACGAGCAGTCGCCAAATCGTCGTCACTGGTCTGCCCGATAAAATCGACGATGGTGACCAGAAATATTTTGTGATGCTTCAGACCGTTTCGGAAGATCCCTATTGGAACGGTATCACGCATTCTCCAATGGAATTCACGAATCGCAATGTCGATCATGCAGGCATTGAATGGCGGGCGAATCAAACCCTGCTCACCAGCGAAGACGGCGGCAGCACAACCTATACGCTCGCCCTCACCAGCAAACCGCTTGCTCCCGTCAAACTCAAGCTCCATTCGTCCGATATCACCGAGGGAAAAGCTGAACCCCAGACGCTCGTCTTTACCCCCGACGACTGGGATCAGCCCCAGACTGTGACCGTTACGGGCATCGATGACGATCTCCCCGATGAATCCATCAATTACGCCATTCTCACGTCTACGGTTTCAAAAGATCCCCGCTATCATGACATTCAGACGCCGCCGGTGAATATTACCAATCTCGATAACGATTATCCCGGTGTAACGCTGACATCCCAGGTTTACAAGCTCACGCCCGATTCTCCTACGGCTCAGATCAGTGTTGTGATGAGCACGAAGCCCACCAGTGATGTCGAAGTCAAATTTGATATCAACAAGTCCATCAGCACAGTGGATCCTCCATCCGTCGTCTTTACTCCCGAAAACTGGAATGTTCCGCGCCAGTGCGATCTCACGTTTGCACATCCCGAAAATGCAACCACAGCCATTACGTCGCTCTCCATCTATGCCGTAACGGATTCAACAGACAAGCATTACGAAATCCTCTTGTCGAACATACTCACGCTGGATGCCTATCGTTACCAACCGCTTGAATTCCCGTCCACAGACAAGGAAGAACATGTCACGCTGGTGCCTGGTGAGTATCGCCTGCAGGTGTGGGGCGCGCAGGGCGGCGGTTCGCTGAACAGTCTGGGTGGTTATGGCGGTTATTCGTATGGCACGGTGGAGTTTACCGAAGTGACCGATTTGTACATCAATGCCGGCGGTGTGCCATACAACGGCGGCGGCCCGGCACAGGCAAACGGCGGCGGCGCCACGCATATCGCCACGGTCAGCGGCCTGCTTTCCACACTCAGCGAACAACGCGACAAAGTGCTGATTGTCGCTGGCGGCGGCGGCGGCTCCGAGCGCACGCCCGGCGGATACGGCGGTGGCGAGGTCGGCGGCGTCGGCGATGAATACACCTATACCACCAAAATCCCAACAGGCGGCACACAAACCGAAGGTGGCGAGCGCGGCGAAACATCCTATTACGGCGTCGGTTCCCCCGGCACGTTTGGTCAGGGCGGCGACGGAAAAGGCCAGATCATGGACATCAACCCCAATCCGCATCTCGATGCCGGTTCCGGCGGCGGCGGCGGTTGGTACGGCGGCGGCGGCATTCCCTATGCCGGCGGCGGCGGCGGCGGATCCGGACACATCGGCCCAGGCGTCAACGGTCAGACCATCGCAGGCGACGGATCTCAAAGTTTCGAATCTCCCTCGGGAAGCCTCGAACAAGGTCATGCTGGCACCGGATACGCCCGCATTTCCATCGTCGAACGCGAAATCGTCCAGACAAATTGATGCTTTTTCTTTTGGTTCGCTGCGCTATCTGCGATACGCGCAGCGCCGGCGTCTATACAAAAAAAAGCGGCTTTCGCCGCTTTTTTTGTATACGCCGCCGGATTCTTTGGCGCTGATATTTGTCGGGGGCGTTGCGGGGGCATGGCCCCCGCATTGGGGGTAGGCGCGTATTTGCGCAGCAAATAGCGCCGCAGGGGGCGTTGCCCCCTCCTTTTTTACAAAAATTATGGAATTCTTTGCACCGGGAATGCCTGTGCGCAGAATATCCCGCCATACGCCAGCACCAATTCGCGCAGTCGCTCGTAAAATGCATTCGAAACGATGACATTGCCGCGTTCGGTCGAAAAAATGGGGACGTCGCGCGCGAACGGATTGTTGTTGATTTTAAACTCATAGCCGGTGAGTCGCGGTGACGTGAATCCAAACGCGCCCCACGTCGCTTCGCCATACGGATTGAAATCAAGCTCGCAATGAATCACGGGCAGGCGCAGGCGATAATACTGATAGGTCGCGGCTTTCAGAACCACCGGTTTCCGGTTCAGCCACTGATGCGCAAACGAAATCGCATTCGTCGGATCGCGGCGCGCATCCACGATTACGCCCGTTTCACATGCCTGCGCATTCGGCACCAGCTGCTTGATTTGCTCCGCACATCCCGGCATCAGAATCAGCGTGCCGTCGACCGATGTGCGAATCGGCTCCATCTCCAGCTTGAACTCTTCGGCCAGCCTTTCGGCAATTTCCCAGTACAGCGCAAGGTCGCCGTTCGGCAGATAGCCAAAAATCTGCGGATAATTGTGCGCGACATCGATATCAAGCGGCGGATCCGTGTTTGCAATGTTGTAGCCCATCGTCGATATCGGATAATGCCACTGACACAATTCCTCCGAAAACACCGGGATATTGATGAGCAGCGATTGCTTCTTGTCCCACGTCTTGGGAAATTCGTAGGTCATGTCGGTACGAAGTCCCATCTGGGTGTGCAGCGTATATTGCATGCCCATGCCCTGAACATCCAGCAACAGCTCATCCAGTTCGGTGATTTGAAGAATCGTCGAATCAAATGCGCCTGTTTCGGAATCATCTGTATCCGGTTCTGCAAGAATGTCGTCTACCGATGCATCGCGCGATACATCGCGTTTGGGCGTGATGTAAAATGGATCCGATAGCGGAAACTGGCGGTATGGCTGCAAATCTGCACGCGATTCGGGAAACAGAAATCCGCACGGTATAAAGCAGGAATCAAAGGGAGCGGCAATTGCCTCGTTTTCACTTTTCACGTGCGCTGGTAAACGTACAATTCTGTATGCTGTCATCTTTTTACTTAGCAAAAAGGTTAGATGCGAGGGTTCAAAACCTCACTCGCGGCATACATTTTAACCAATTATCCAGTTCATGGCAACTTTGGGAACAATTCCGCCTTATGCCTGACTTTGTGCACAATATGTGCTATACACTGCCAACCTGGTTTGGAACAAACCCGGACGGACTCAAATACATCGACAAATACTGGTGATTTCATGCATTCTATTCGTGCTTTTATTTTGTTGGCATTGCTCATAAACTGCAGCTGCGACCGCGATTCCGATTCTGCGGCGGCTTTACCGCAGCCGGCATCTTCCGGTACGACAATCGCTGAAGCAGACCAGGTGCCCCCACCAAAGCCCGATCTTGCACCGATCGATGCGCCCAAAACAAACGAAATCAACGGTGCAAACGTGAACAGCGCTGACGAAGCCGATAAACCGGCAGATGCACCGGTTGCGGACGATGCGCAAAATGCTGCAGATGCACCGGTTGCGGACGATGCGCAAAATGCTGCAGATGCACCGGTTGCGG
>CAMKRB010000043.1 GCA_946415045.1 uncultured Myxococcales bacterium | reverse complement strand
CCAACCGTTGAATACGTTCCACCCCATGCATTTGGCAATCTGCTGGGATTCTTTTCGCCAGGGACCTTTTTGACCCTGGGTGCGAACCCGCATTATGGCATTATTCTGAATATGGGGGTGGCACTGCTGTCTTTTGTGTTGTGCCTTTTGTGTATATTCTGCAATTTATATCCCATTCCGATGTTTATATTCGTCATGGTACTGATAATATCGGTCTGGCTGTATGGTATTGCCAGAACGATAAAAAGTCCGCCCCGAATGACGACGATGATGCCGTGGGCACAGGCTGGTATCGCTTTTCTAACATTTTGGCTGCCTTTTGTTGCTTGTTTTTTTCTCGAAACAAATTTCATGCTGCAACGCACCTGGATGAGCAACGATAATATGAATCCAGGCATCATACAGGGTGATGTGATATTGGTCGATCGACTGGCTTTTCAGTTTTCTGCGCCGACTTATGGCGATCTGGTGCTGATTGAAGAGATGCCGAATGATGAATCCTCGCGGCGGCGCGCATTTTTTGGGCGCATTATTGCCTGTGGCGGTGATGAGATTCAGCTGCAGGGCGTGCATCCTGTTGTAAACGGCACCAGGCTTTCACATTATATACATCGCGAGGACAATTCATACGAAATGTATGAACGCACGATTTTTGAAATTCCATACAACGTCGCGGAAACGGATACAATGCTTGAACCATCTGGATGGTATCCCGTGCGCATGCCTCAGGATTTGTTGTTTTCACAGACCAATTCAGTAAAACTCGAACCGGATTATTATTATGTGCTCGAAGATAACCGAACATCGGGTATCGGGCATGTGCGTTCGAGTTATGGATTCATCGTCCATCGCTCAGAAATTCAGGGACGCCCCAAATACGTCATCTATAATACAAAGATGAAAGACCATTTGTCGCGATATGGTCTTGCTATACGATAATATACAAACACCCGCGTATCGGACGCAGGCCGATAGCGGGTGTGGCGAGCCGTATGCGCGGCGCGCATAGGCGAGCAGAGACGTTCCGTGAAACGTCTCTATAAAAATATATTAATATACTCAAGTTTTGCACCCTAAAATAACGCGCATAACCGCGCAAATAAAAGGGATTCTTTGAAAAAAAGCAGATTTCCTTAGCAGAATATGCTATATATGTTGTAGCAGAAAACATAACCAAGAGGAGGAAATCTGCAATTTTTATTTTCGTTGCCTTTGTGTTTTCAGAAAATCCTATGTCTTAAGGGGTGCGAAACTTGAGTAATAAATATTATCGTCTGAAATAATATCAGGAAGATGTATAATACACATTGTCGTCTGAAAAAACATCAGAAATAGGAAGCGGAAATGGCATGGATCTGACAGTTTCTGTGTTAGTGTAATCTCGATAGATTTCATATAAAATGGGCAGGGGATCGCCAACTTTATAATGGTTTTCCGGATCGATGTGTGTATAAATGCGGTGTACCAGTTCTTCTTCTTTTTCGTCGTCGGGAGGATTAAATTTATAATCAATTCTGAACTGCGGTGAGGCGTGATAGCAAAAATAGATTTCTTTATCGGTCAATCGCATGGGGGCATCGTTCGTTGCGTTCTTTAAGTTTCTTTCGACATATTTGTCGGTTGCTTCGATGTATTGGATACCCACGATGGTCGCAATCGTTTTTCGACCGTTTTTCAGCAGATTTTTAATCGACAGCTGGGAGAAAGACTGTTGATAACTAAGTTCTTTTCGCTTTATTTTCTTCATTTTAATATGAAAAACACCTTTTATTCTATCCCATAATAATGCTATGACAACAAAATATACACATGATGAGAAAAAGAATATAAAGAAACTCTTCAATCCACTAAAATGCCAACTGGTCAGCATCAAATAAAACAGGTAGCAGATGCCGCCGAAACCGGCAACCGTAAGTAATATTACAATGGTTTCAAGTATACATCCTATGGATTCCAACTCTGTTTCCTCTTCGACGGAAAACGATGTCTTGTCAAAATAAGGTTTACTATAAAAGTGATACTCGTTGGAATCAAGTACACGTTCGGTGAGATTTAGGTATGCTGGAGGCAGGGATTCTTCTGGACGAGGCAAATTATCGGATAATTCCTGCCATAGTTCAAGATTGCCAGGATCTCCGTATGATTGTACTTTCTGAAGTTTTTTATCAAATATGTCGAGCGGCAGTGCATTTTGTCGGCTGCCACCAGATTCATAAATACTGTTTTTAAAAGCGTTGAATAGTCGCAGTAATTCTTTGTGATCTTTCAATCGTTTGTTGGGATCGGGTTCGAGCATACTGCGCAGCGTATTGACGAGTTCTACTGGGTACGACTGCATCTGTGGTTCGAATATCAGATGGAAGTCTTTTTGTGGCAAATCGGACGGTGAAATGCCCGTAAACAGCTGGACTGCCAAGGCACCGAGCGCATAAATATCGCTTGCTGGCACTGGATTTCCCATCAATTGTTCGGGCGGCATATAGCCAAATGTACCGGCAACTGTCGATCCGCCGCTTTGTACCTGCGGATTGGCCACTGCGCCAAAATCGATCAGATAAATCTGTATATGTCCGTCATAAGTCTTTTTTAATAGTATATTCGATGGTTTAACATCGCGATGAATAACAGGAGGCTGATGGGTATGCAACTGCTGGAGAATCTCGATAATCTGTATGATCATGCCGTAGACCTGGTTCATGCTGAATCGGTGTCCCGCGTTGATGAGTTTGGACAGCGACGGGCCATCAATATATTCCTGCACGATATAGGAACATGGGGGATTATCTTCGAGGCGTTCGATGGTTTCGTAGAATTTGCATACACCGGTGATATTTAAACTGGCCAGCACCTTGGCTTCGCGATCGAAAAGTTCATATTCTTTCCAGTTTTTTATCGATTCGATGTTGAGTTGTTTGATGGCAACCAGGCTGTTATCGAATTCGCGTTTGGCCAGATAGAGCTTTCCCTGTGCACCCTGACCGATGTTTTGGATGAATTGATATCCTGGTAGTCTGGGGAGTTTTGGGGCGTTGCTGTTTGTTGGCTGGGTGCGGTTGGATTCGCTGTTTGATGTGTTGCGTTGTTTTTCCATAGTTGGCATTCGCTATTGTGCCGATGATTGAAAAAAGCCGCGTATTTGCTTGCAAATAGCGGCTTTGGCGAGCCGTATGCGCGGTGCGCATAGGCGAGCAGAGACGTTCCGTGGGACGTCTCTATATGTATTAAAAAAGGCTATGCTTAGCTCTAGCTGTAAATCCGACGACTTTGCATTTCCATATCCACGTTCGTTAAACATAGCATTTTTATAGGCTGAACCGGAAAACGAGCTCATAGCTCACACCTAAAAGGAAATCGCCATACCACTTTTTTTCCAATGGAAAATCGCGGTCTGTGATTTTTCCTCTACCGATATATTCGGATACGCCTGCTGAAACACCCAACATAAACAGCGGGTTGATCTGATAGCCCATCATTAATGATTCTTTAATCTGTGCACTTTGTATAATGAAAAAATGCTGACGCTGTAAATCATCATAGGAATAGACGTAATGATGACTCGAATAACCGACACCGAGTTGGGCTGTAATTGTAAATTTATGCACTTTTAGAATATCATAATCCTGGGTAAACAATAGATTTAAGTAGTAATTATCTTCGCCAGAAAATGCAGCAACGAACGCCGCACCGACTCGGAATCTATCCCCAAATGCATATTGTAAGAAAATATTAACAACGGGATAGGTGTTGGTACCCAAACTCAGGTAATCATGATTATTGTTTGAAGATGCATCAAAAGTATAAAAATCATGAGCTGCCAGCGTTTCTCCACCCAGTGAAAAACCGAGGATCAATCTTCGATCAAATGGGCTGGCATCTGCCGATGTAGAATGTTCCAGTTCATGTTCTGATGCGGGAACTGATTCTGATACGGTGACAACACTATCGTCTGCGAATGTAATACTGCTGAAAAATGACATTCCACAAAAAAGTATACAAATCCAAAGTATAAAACACCATATTTTTGATGTAAATTTTTGATTGCAACTCATGTATCGCCTCCTTTAATTTTCATTAAATGCGCAATTAAAACTATAATTGTCAGCGCATGTAAATGCATGACAGACTGGGCTTGCCTCTGATGAATAGAAGTTGGTATCACTCCAAACATATTTACCAGAAAAACTATAATTGGTAAGATCGTTCATAAACCCGGTATGATAATTGCGACTACCTGCATTATTAAAATTAAATCTATCTCCTTTACCCTCTGGGGAGCGAAGATTAACTGCTCTTTTTCCAAAATAAGTACTCTGCTGCTCGCCACGTCCATCGGTATATGCTGTAACGAATAAAGAGCAATCCGTATTTTTATCCGGCTGCCCAGACCATCCGCCATCTTGATATGTATGATGCTTCCCTTTTGAATAGTAGTATACTACATGTCGAGCTATAGATGTAGACTCGGTTGATAATCTCTCAAAGAAAGGGGCTCTTAAGAAGGTATCCCCTTGTTCCCATGTAAATTCATCATAATATTCGGTTTGCCCATCATTCACCATGATTATATCTGTATAAGGATCGGAAGGGATGTATTTATCCTTGTCAATAGCTGCCATGTTTGTATATTCAAAATGTGTTGAATTGTCTAGATCGCTACTTTCGTTATATATTCCTCCTGACGATCTTAGTTCATCTAACTCAATTCTCTCCTGCTCCTTAATTCTTTCTTTTAATACTAGGTCTGAAATGTTAAAATTATCATTGTATACTTTTAAAACGGACGGATCTAAGATATTTTCATTGTAATCCGTTTGGATAGATGTGTTAGTATTAAGCGTGGATGAGGAAAAGATTTTATTCCTGGAATCCGTGCTATATACATACCAGTACCTCCCATGTAGAGAACCAGTGGATGGCGTTCGCAGGATGATTCTCTGCCACTGAGAATCTCCTTCGTGCCCATGACAACCACCACATGAAAAACAATTCCAAAAGTCATGTCTCCATAATTGCATGTAAATAACATCTAACAGATCAGGATAATTAGGTACTTTTCGAACTTGAAATGTTACAACTGGTTCTGTTACTAAGTTTCCCAAATAATCCGAATAGACATTAGCATTTGTAGCATCTTCTGTAGAATGATTCAACACAACAGGTCTAAATGCATTTGCCAGCAAGTCTTCCTGATAATCTAATAGACCATCCCTGTCCTGATCAGCAGTTTCACTTGTTGTAAAAATACTTGTTGAAAGGGTGTGTCCAGGCAAGCAACGACCAAAATCCAAATTTATGTCAGTTGTTGAAACGCAATTTGTATTCTCCCAATTATTAATCTTCATAGAACGAACTAAAAAACCTGGATCATAAACGCTCCTGCTCCATCCCTCTGTAACTGTTGTTGCATTTGTGTGAATGGCTTTAAATCTATTATATTGATCTGTATTGCCAAAATAGTCTGCATTCCAAATTTTACCGTCGCAGTTTCCGCCAACAAAATACGTTAGTCTATCCATCGCAGGAATGTGTTCATATTCGCCTGGATAGTAATTCATCCTTACACCACTTGCACCAATATTAACATGACAATCCGTATCATTTTGGGGCATGATCTTAACTGATCGAACTTTCCATGTCTCACCATTGCCACTGTCTTTATTTCGTACGCCATCTTCTCCCGCTCGGATACGAACAGATATGTCCGTACCAAGCGTAACATTCCGTCCCCCTTGAGACGTATTATTATAAACAGTAAACGAACATGGTCCTGATGTTGTACGTATAAAATCCCATGCAGAACTCGTATTCACCGAATATGGTGTCAGAGTATCAAATGTATGCGAGATTGTTTGCGAATTACCACCTCCGCCTAGTACGATCGTACAAGTCAAAGGGAGAAGCTTTTGATGTTGCACAGCAAGCTCCCTCGAATAATCTTCTTCGCCACATCCAACTAAGAATCCTGCGCTTGCAATTGTTAAAAACAACCACTTTCCTTTTGATAATGTTTTCATTTCACTCTCACGTTTTATGTGTAAATATAGTGGCTATATAACAGCCTACATATTATGTGTAGAGCAGCATGTCATATGATGTCAATAACTATTATTATCTAATTGTGAAAATTTAAAATTTGGTTGACACATTTTTTATAAGGTAATTTTATATTCAAGTTTCGCAATCTCAAATTGTGCGCATAAACGCTTGAAATTTTGCGGTTAAGCTCCTTGATTAAACACCATAGGCGTTTAACGTCAATAGCCTCCGGCAATGCCGTGAGATGGTGAACGCTCCTTAGAAATGAACACAGTAGGTGTTCAATATTGAACACCGCTTGGGTTCTATTGTTTTGGACATACATGAAAATAAGCCGCGTATTTGCTTGCAAATAGCGGCTTTGGAGAGCCGTATGCGCCAACGGCGCATAGGCGAGCAGAGACGTTCCGTGGGACGTCTCTCACAATATCATAAGAATTGTTTGGCGAGTGTGGATATGAAAATACAAGGTCGTATGCTTGATGCTCACGAGTGACGAGCAACGAGCTGCTATTCTTTGGCCAACTCGACGCTCAATGCTCAACGCTCTTTGCCATAGAGCGCATGAATTTGTTCTCTTCATATCCGTTTTAAACATAGCCTAAACATAACCTAATGATATTATGCGTTTACAGCATTTGTTTGACGGCGTTTTTGATGCGTTCGAGTTTTACTGCTGCGGCGGCTTTGAGCACGGGATATTCGTGTTCGGATGTCGGGCAGATGACGCCGAGATAGGCTTTGAGTTTGGGTTCGGTGCCGGATGGGCGCAGGGAAATCCACGAGTTGTCGGCGAGGTAGAATGTGAGCATGTCCTGTTTGGGCAGGTGGATGACGGGTTCGATTGAGTCGTCGGCGAGGTTGCGGATGTTGGAATTGAGCAGGTCGCGGACGCGAACGACGTCGATGCCGGCGATGGCGTGGGGCGGATTGTTGCGCAGATCGGCGAGGACTTTCGTCATGGTGTCTTTGCCGCTGAGGCCTTCGTAGAATTTTTCGGCGGCGTCTTCGAGGTGAATGCCGAATTTGATGTAGATTTCGTCGAGGATATCGCTCACTTTGCGGCCGTTTGCCTTGCAGTCTGCGGCGAGTTCGGCGAGCAGGACGACCGAGATGATGCCGTCTTTATCGCGGGCATCGCTGTATGTGAAGCCGAAAGCTTCTTCGTATGCGAAGATGAAGTTCTGGCCGCGTTTGACGCGTTCGTCGGCGACGTTGCCCATCCATTTGAAGCCGGTGAGGGTTTCCTGGAAATCGACGCCCATGCCTTCGCAAATCGCGCGGGTGAGCGGGCTTGAGACGACCGAGCAGATGGCGAAACTGTCGGTGTTGCGCTTGTCTTCGGGCAGATGATTGATGAGGTAATAGAGCATGAGCGCGCCGATTTGATTGCCGCCGAGCAGTTTGTATTCACCGTTGAACGGAATCGCGACGCCGAGTCTGTCAGCGTCACCGTCGTTGGCGAGGACGATTTCGGCGTGGACATCTTTGGCGAGTTTGAGGGCGCGCGGCCAGGTGTCGAGGCGTTCGGGGTTGGGGGCGTCGAGGCCGGCGAAATCACCGGACGGCGTCTTTTCTTCTTCGACGACGCGGACTTTTTTGAATCCGGCTTTTTCGAATGAACGGCGTGCACAGTCCCAGCCTGTGCCTCCAAGCGGCGTGTAGACGATATCGACATCGGTGGCACCCGTATGGACTGCGCTTTTGACGACCCAGTCGACGTAGGCTTCGATCGTTTCTTCGCCAAGCATGCGAATCAGGCCGCGCTCGACACCTTCTTCGACGCTCATGGCGCTGTTGCCGATATCGGGGAGCTTATCCATGCGCGAAGCGACCTGGGCATCGACGGGACTGATGATTTGCGCGCCGTTGCCCCAGAAGACTTTGTAGCCGTTGTAGACTTTTGGATTGTGCGAGCTGGTGATCATGACGCCGGCAAATGCGCCCATTTTGCGAATGGCAAAGGGCACGAGGTTGGTCGGCGTGAGGCGGTCATAGAGATAGACCTGGATGCCGTTAGCGGCGAGAACACCGGCGGTGACTTTGGCGAATTTCTCGGAATTGTGGCGGCAATCATAGCCCACGACAACACCGCGGTGCACGGCATCATCGCCGTATTCTTCATCGAGACAGAGCGCAAGGGCTGTGGTGGCTTTGGCGATCATATAGGCATTCATCATGGTGCGGCCAGCGCCCATCACACCGCGAAGGCCGGCTGTACCAAATTGCATGCTTGCTCCAAAACGATTCTTGATCGTTTCGATATCGTTTTTATCGATGAGCGCCTGAACTTCTGCACGCGTATCCGCATCAAATGGTTCGGCAGCCCACTGCTTGGCAATTTCCATGGCTTTCGCTTCAATGTCTGTCATTTTTTCTCCTTTTTGTTTTTATCTTGATGTTGGGGGCGCTTTTCTTTCCTTTGTACCAAAGGCAAGAAAAGCACCCCCAAACCCCCGAAAAGAAAGGAAAACAATCATTTTTGAGGGTTTGGTTTTGGTTATTTCAGGTGGTAAGGTGTTGTAAGGGGAATAATTGATTTGAATTTGAACCCCGTAGGGGGGCCTCCATAATCTCTAAGGTCCAAGCCATAAGCCATAAGCTCATCCAAGCTACCTCTCGCACACCTTCAGCGCGTGCTCAGCGATTTCGCGGGCGCTGGCATCGGTTTCCATTTTGAGCATCATTTCGAGATCGGGGACGAAGACGTTCCATTGCGTGATTGCGGCGGCGCGGGCAGCACAATAGCGCACGCGCGGCGAATCGTGATCGAGCGCGGCCGATATCGTTTTGATAAAATCGGCGTCCGGCTTGCGCCCGAGCAATCCCAGCGCAATCAACAAATTGGCGTCGAAGAAGCGACGCTGGCATTCGGCGATGATTTCGTCGGCTTTGTAACAGTCTATGGTTGATTCGAACAATTCTACGGCACGCTTGGGAATCCAGGCGTGTTTGCTCTTGATCGTCGCATAACAGATGTCGTCGTGCAGATCGCGCACAATGCTCAGTTCGGTCTGTAAATCTTCGTCAGCCGCCTGCCACATCATCTGATGGAGCTTGGTGACTTCTGAGATCTCGTCACTCATCAGCTCCAGATGCAGACCATCGGTTTCGAGGCCGTGAATCACAGTCATCAGCTTTTCAAAGAACTCCGGGTCGTTCGGATCCGGGTTATCTTTAAAAACACAACGTAAATGATGCATCAATCTCTCCAGCGGGATTCAATTGCGGTTCGTCCGCCAAAGATGAAGCATACACGAAATAGATCCGTTTTGGCAAGTATTGGTGCGGATTTCCGGATGTATGTGGGTGTGTGTTTGTGTGACACACTCAACATTTCCTTTAGTTAGCTCGCACGCTTGAGTCATTTGCTGTTAATCCTGAAATCAACTGCGACATTGCTTAGACCAAGCAAGCGTCCAGCTTTTTAAAGTCAGATGATTTTAGAATGCGACATTTTTGGGGAACTGGGCTTTCTGCTGAAAAAACTAGATACTTTGCGAAAAATTTTGTTATAGAATGGATAGTCGGGAAAGAGCCTGAAGAAAAGGTTCATTGATTTGCCATTCCTTATCTGTCTTGCTGTCACTTAATCCATCATTACCTGTCAGGAGACAAGCCCATGACTGACCGGCATTTGGGAATCATCTGTGTTATTTTCGTCATGTTGTCGTGTGTTTCCTGTACGCTGGAAACCAGCAAATACGAAAGTTACCGCAATCGAAATGGTGAGTTCGTCTTTTGTCCGCCGGACAACAGCGAAGAGAATGCAAAATTGACGCAGATCTTTTATACGACTTATGATGCGCAAGGCACTGCATCATTTGAATCGTGTACCGTTGATACCTGCCCGGCTGAATTCGCGCTGGCATTTGAAGCCAACATTTGCCCCGCAGATTATAAATGCCAAAAGAGCCAGTCACAGGAACTGGCCTATTTCTGCACCAGCGCAACATGCAGCAACGACCAGGTCGAATGCGATGGCAAATGCGTCGATGTCACGAACGATCCCAACAATTGTGGTGAATGTGGAGTCGTATGCAATACCTTAAAAGATGAAAGCATTGAAGACATCGTCTGTGTAAAAGGTGTATGCAGAATCTTCGAATGTGCCAAAGGGTATCATAAATCAGAGGATGATATGACGTGCGAACCTGATTCGTTCACAGCATGTGGCAGTTTTAATAATGATTGCAGTCAGAATCAAACCTGGCTGACGGGAACCTGCTCGGAGGGCAAATGTCAAGCTCAAACATGTATATCGGGATATCACGTATACTTAAATTACTGTGAGCAGGATTCAAATGATCACTGCGGTCAGCATGAAATTAAATGTACAAACAATACCGTGTGCGATGCCGGAATATGTGGAAGATGCTCGACGGGAAAAGAGCTGTGCGAGAATGGTTGTTACGACATAAAGACAGACATTATGCATTGCGGCGACTGTAACACACAATGCAAAGATCATTCAAATGCCAGAACATCCTGTGTAGAAAGCAAGTGCTGGTATGAATGCGACGCCAACCATGCCGATCTGGATGGCAATATAGATAATGGCTGTGAAGCACCACTAAGTGAGTATGGCATCGTGCGCAACGAACAAGGTAATTATGAATGTGAAGAAGGCCTCTCCAAATGTGGCTTGGTTTCAGGCACACCACTGCCTTTGTGTCTGAAACAGGGAAACTATTATTTGAATTATTGTATGTGTGAAGATCGCTATTACCAATGTAGCACCAATTCTGATTGTACGCCCGATGCTTTTAAAGACACATTTTTGTACTCTCAAGATCGCAACGAACGCTATTATTTTGATTACATCACGCACGACGTAGAAACATCTTTTTATCAAAAGCATTATTACAAACTCATAAAAGATGAGTGGAATTCAGAAGTCTATGAATGGAATGAAGCACATTGTATAAACGCCTGTAATCCAGACACTCATGATGAAGCTTTTGAATTTAAAGACGACGCTAACAGAGAATCCTGGGGACATACTTGCCAACCCAAAGAAGCCTGTGATCAATTCGATTCTGTTGAGAAAAAAGATGGCAAAGGTAAGTCCTATATTGATTATGGCTGTGATTATTGAACAGTGACTTGGTTCAGATACAATAGCCGGGAAAGAGATGATGCGCAGCCAGCGCGAATCAAACGGTGTAGACGCGTATCACCCACACCGTTTTTCCGCTACTCCCCGGAGCTCTCTTTCACCGGATACATATCGGGCTTGAGTTCAGCCAGTGTCTGCGCGGATTTGCGTGCATGCGTTGTATACGACTGAAGCTGCAGTGTGATTTGCTGTGCGACATCGAGCAGAGAAGCTGCCGCATCTTCGGCTGGGAAGATGAGCTCGTCTTCGACCCAGACGTTGTAATCGTCCAGAGCGGCCGGATCGTTTTCGAGTTCTTTGGGCGGCGGCAGATTGCGGAATGCGTCGCGGAAATTCAGTGCCATCTGCGCCAGTTCGTATGCTGCGGCGGTAGAAATCGTCGCATTTTTATAACCGATGGCTTTTTGATAGTATTTCTCGGCATTCTGACGTTTTTTGGCTTTTTCATCGATGCGTTTTCGCAGCGTACGAATCGGGAATTCGAGCACGACATCTTCGAAATCCAGTTGCGCACAACGCCCATTGAGATAGGCATGGCGAGCGAGTTCAGTGCGGCTCCATGAATCTTCGTCGGCATTGAGTTTGTTCAGGATAGCCAGTGCATCGCTTTGTTTTCGCGCGTCGATCAAATACTGCGCCTGTTGCAGGCGCATCTGGCGCTGCAAAGTTTCCGGTTCGGCTTTGAACAGATCGGAACCGAAGTATGCAGCCAGCACCGAGGCCGCTTCGGCCGGCGATTTATCGGCCGCCAGCGATGCGCGTTCACTGATCGCCGCAGATTGAGTGAGCAGCGGCACGCGGTTATCGCCCGGCTTTGTTTCTATTTTTTCGCCATCCTGATAGATCTCAAATTCTCTCGTTCCATTGAGCGCGATATACTTGTCGAGCATTTGCGCACAGCGATCGTGATGGCCGAGTTTTCTTAACAACTGTGCCCCATATAGTACCGATTGTGCCAGATGAATTCTGGATTCGGTGTTTGTATCTTCCTGGGATACAGATGAAGCCGCATGTTGTTTGGCTGCATTTTTGTCGTTTTTTGCGGAAGCCTTTTTGGACGCTTTGGAATTTGGTTTCGCAGATTCTGCGGGTGGCTTTTGTTCAAACAGAGCCGCATGGTGACTGAACGATTTCTCAAAATTCTCGGCGGCCTGTGGATATTTGGCGAGCCTGTATTGCGCAACCGCTGTTTTATAGAGGGCCAGAGACAGGTTCTGTGGTGTATCTGCGATTGCCGTCACGGGTTCGAGCAATTCAATCGAAGCAGCGTATCCCTTGCGTTTTTCTTCGAAAGCGGCAGCCTTGAATCTGGCAGCGGTCGTGAGATCCGTGCGTTTGGGAAATGCCTGTTCGATGCGCATCATCGTGTGTACCGCATCATCGATTTGATCTGCGTCCGCCAGTGCAACGGCCTGTTTATCGACCGCAAATGAAGCGGTATTCTCGAGTTCCGCTGCGGTATAGTGCTTGAAGTTTTTGCGTTCGATCAGCCATTTTGCCCAGTATTCGATCTTTTCGTAATTTCTGGCTTTGTTATAGAGCTCGAACATCGAACCGACTGAAACCGCAGCGTACTGATGCTCGGGGAAATCGGTGACGATGCTGTCGAATCGCTGAGCGGCCTGATCGTAGTCGTTGTGCGCCCGATAGATTTCAGCTGCGCGCCACAAAAAAGCCGGTGTTTCGTCGTCTTTTGGATAACGCGATGCATATTGTTCGGCGGATTTGACGAATCCTTTTTCCGCCGCTGAAAGCGGTGTTTTTTCGCGGATTTCGGAGTCGCGCTTTTCTTCGACAAAGTTCTGTGCTTTTGCCGAGTTGATGATAGACCACTCGGGATCGGAGGTGGCCAGAATGTTGGCATAGACAAAAACCTGGCGGTTGGCGGCAACGCGGATTTGTTCCTTTCGTTCATCGTCTGCCTGTTCCGGCCAGTCGATCACGGTCTGATAAGCCTGTGCCGCTTCTTCGAGTTTGGGCAGTATGCCGCTGGCAAGCGAAGGATCCGAGGCGAGTTTTTTGCCGTACTGTTTTTTGATTTGCGCGAGTGATGCATCAGACCGTTCATCCAGGACGTATGCAAAACTGTAGTGAATATCGAACGATGAAGCACCTTCGTCGAAATGCTTCAGCTCGAGACGCAGCAAATCCTCGGCATCTGCGAGCAGTTTATCGCGTTCGGCAGCCGGAGCCTGATCGACTTTCGACATATCCTGTATGGCCAGCATATAGATTTGTTCCGCGCAAAACCGACGTGCCCCGGCAGCTGCAGTCGTTTCGCTGTTCGCCTTGTACCACGGCGAATCGGGCAGTAACGCACGAATGGCTTCTCTCGTTGTCGATTCGGCTTCGTCCAGATGGTTGGCCTGTTTATGCGCCTCGATGGTAGCCGTATACCATTGGAGCAGATGCGGATGATTGGGATTCTCGCGCATCAAATCGGTATAGAGCTCGATTTCTTCTTCGAGTTTGCCCTGTGCATCCAGAATTTGTCCCAGTTGCTCGGTTTTGTCGCGCGCCTTATCGGGCGGCAGCTTGGTTTGCAGATAGGATCTGGCTTCTTTCCAGCCGCCGGGCAATTCCGCATAAGTTGTGCTCAGGTCGTTCAGCGCCTGATTTCTGAAAGAAACGGTACCGGCTTTCAGCTTATTTTCGTCGATCTGACCGTTGCTGTCGATTGCTGATGCGTATTGCGTATCAATCGATTCGACGACATTCCTGAACAGTTCGATGGATTTGCGGTAATCCTCCTCCTCTCCCAGATTCAGATAGGTCCATGCCAGCTTGTATTGCGCGTACTGATAATACTGGGAACGGGGATACTTATCCAGAATGGTCTGATATGCAGCCTGCGCAGTCCCGGTATTTTTCTGTGAAAAGTAGAACTCACCAATCGCGAGGTAGGCGGCATCGAGGTCTTTGTAATCTGGATAGGACTGGGTGAGGCGATGCAAATAGCCAATGCCTTCCTTGGGCTGCTGATTTCGAATCAGTCCATCGCCAAGTCTGAACAATACCTCGTCCATATGCGCATAAGTCGGATATTGACTAAGGATGCGGCGATAATCGGCAATGGATGCGCTATAGTCGGCAACAGGTTCCGGAGGACATGGCGTTTCTGCATCGTCGCATCCATCGAGTTTTGCCATCCATGCGCGTCGCTCGCGAAGATAGGCATAATGCGCCATCTGCCAATGGAATTCGGCGATTTGAGACAGCCATTTGGGGGCATCGGGATTGAGCGGATCCTTTTCCACCAGCTGCTCGAATTCCTTCACGAGCTCACCATTCTGCGCTTCGACCCGAGCCATCAGCCCGTCGACATCTTCGGGAGTCTCTTCGTGATAGGCAAAGGGCGTGGCGGGTTTGGGCGCAGCAAGTGTCCGTGTGTCGCCTTTTTGCGGCGCTTTGGCTTTGGATTCCATAATGCGCGCAACGGCTGATTTTCCAAAATCTTCGTTGTTCTGCGCAAATGCAGGTGATGCGCACAACAACGACATCGCAGTCATTACCGAAATCCAGGTCTTATTCATATACTTCACTATTTCTGGGGATACGCTCGCACGGGCGGCCACACGGGGTTGCCGTTTTCCCGGGGGGTCACCCCGGGCTGCGACGTTGCACGTCTTCAGCGTGCTGGTGGTATGCGTCACTGCGTGGCTCGTCAAATTAAATTATTCACTATTCACTATCTTGATCTTGGTCCCCGGCGTGGCTTGATAGTTTTGGAAGCGAAGGGACGCTTTTTGTCGCCATGATCACGACCAGAACTCCGGCTTTCGTGCGAACGTTTTGAAAAATCGTCTCGATTGCTGCGTTCGTCTCTCGAAACTGCAGGACGATCGTTGTGCTTGTCTCGAGATAACGTTTTTCGATCTCCCCGTTCGTCATTTTCAAAAGCATCTCGATCGTTTCTGCGCTGGAAAGATTTGCGGTCGCTTTCTCTTGGAAAAGCGCTGCGATTGCTGTGTTCATCTCTTGGGAAAGCTTTGCGATTGCTGCGTTTGTCTTTCGGGAAAGCTTTGCGATCGCCGCGCTCGTCTCGCGGTAAAGCTTCGCGACGACCTTCTCTTGGGAAAGCGCCGGGTTCGCCGTGTTCGTTTCTAGGGAAAGACTTGCGATTGCCGCGTTCGTCTCTCGGGAAAGATTTGCGATCGCTGCGTTCGTCTCTTGGGAAGGC
>CAMKRB010000042.1 GCA_946415045.1 uncultured Myxococcales bacterium | reverse complement strand
GAAATAGCATGCCGCGACCGTACTTTCTTTCCCGGTCTGACTAAAGTCTGCGTCACCACCGCCGCCGCAGATGTTAAACGATTTGCATTCGGGATCCTGGCAATCGATGAGCCCGTCCTTATCGTTATCTTTGCCATCCTGGCAAGCTGCAAGCGTATTCTCGGATGTACCAGCCTGACATATCGCAAAAATCTGGCATTCTTCGTCGTCGCAATCTGTTTTGCCATCGCCGTCGTTATCGACTTTGTCCATGCAAGTCGCGAGTGTATTTTCTTTATCTGCCTCGGCATCCTGGCAAAATGCAAAATCCTTGCAGCCAGGATCGGTGCAGTCCTTCAGGCCGTTGTTATCGTTGTCGAGATTGTCGGAGCACAGATCGCTCGTATTTTCGACTATCACCGGGGTATTTCCCTCATTTCCCGATGCGTTGTCGTTATCTTTGTCGTCGCTGCAGGCTGCGGCAAGGCATGCAGTGCACAGCAAGGCGATTGAAAATCGATATGAATTCGATGTCATATATCATTCTCCTTATATAATTAAGGCTGGGGTTAACGAGCGTGGATATAACGCTACGTCGATGCGTGTGTGACATTGGCAAAAAGCGTCGAGCGTCGAGTTGGTCAATGATCACTCGAGGCTCATCGCTCATTGCTCGTGGCCGTAAAGCAGCATCGAGCGTCGAGTTGTGCAATGATCACTTGTCGCTCGTTGCTCGTCACTCGCGGCCATAAAGCAAGGTGATGTGCATTTTCATATCCATGTTCATTAATATAGCCTAAATCAAATCTATTCCACCGTCGGTACGGGAATCACGTGACCATCTTCGTCTGTTATCGTCGTCCAATCGTTGTATTTGAACGTATTGTCTGGAGCCGGAATATGCGCAGACAGTACACCACCGTCATATCCAGCGTTATAGCGCAGCATGCCAAGTATCGATCTGCCACTGCGGTTGACCGGGATATTTTCAACATTATAGGTATAGGGCTCTACCGTCGCATCGATATAGGTGCCGCCCGAAACCGCTGCAACATCACCGTTCCAGTACGATTCGTAAGCATACGCTCCATTCACGCCAAGAACCGTATAATGGCACGGACCGTCGCAGATCATTTTGTCAGATGCGAAGTTGTTGACCACATATCCGCCAAATCCCGCAATACCGCCAATGTTTATAGTTCCCAAAATATCAATATTATTATCTGCCGACAGAAAATGGTTTGTACGGGCAGAATTATTGATGATGTAATTGACGTTCTCGAAAGAATTCGGCTCGCCATTGCTTCTGCCGACGATGCCGCCATAATACAACCTCAAATCAGACTGAGTACCTTTATTGCTCAGAACCAGGTCGATATTGGATGTGCTGTTTCGAATATATGATTTGTTAAGATAGAATAACCTGCCAGCAATGCCGCCAATACTCGTATTTGCTGCAGTTGCCTGAATTTCCGCATCGACCCGGCAGTTGTCAATGCCAATACCGGGAGCCGATACGATGCCTGCACATCCTCCGATATTTACCCCCAATTTGGTATCGAAGTCCATGGCGTAAGAACGTTTGTTCGGCACCTGAATCAGGCCGCTGAAAGAGACATTGCGGATGCTGTTTTTCAACATCTTTCCTACGATGCCACCGACATGTGTTCCACCTTCAGTGGATCCAGCAATATTGTTGACATCGGAAACCAACTTAATCGCGCCGCGACTGGTGACATTTTCGATCGGGCCGTTGCTCGAACCTACAATACCACCAATCGTTTCGTTGTACTTCGCAGCCTTATGACCAGTTTTAAGCGTGACGTAAACATCGGCATCGACATTCCTAATCTCGGATTGTTTATCACTGTCGCTCAGTGCTCTTATATTTCCAGTCAATCCGCCGACGAGAATGTGATAAGTCTCGCCGCTCTTAAAATTCGGATTATTGGGAAGATCGGCAGACACGTTGCCAAATAATCTGACATCGTCGATTTCTGACGACTCGACTCGGCCAAACAAACCGCCGATGTATTTGGTGATACCGTCCTGAGCGGTTGAAGAGGATGTGCTCTTTTCTTCGACGTAAACCTTGGAACTGCCGGTAATATGGCTGGCTGTCGTTTTGACTATCGTACTTGCAATGGCACCAGCCCAAAGGTAGTCGTTTGAGTGATCCCGGTTGTCGCAGTTCAGGGTAATCGCAATATCCAGGTTCTTAATGGTTGCACCTTTAACCTGGTGGAACAAACCACATGCATAGCCACTGAGACTTTCGTAGGTTGCTTTGTCCGACTTCTGATCAAACACGCCCGTAATGCGCTTGTTGCCACCATCAAGCGTACCGGCAAACCCGGCAATCGGAGCCTGTGTCGTTGCGCCGAAATCGATATCAGCCTTGAGGATAAATTTGCCGCTGCTATTGGCCAGCCGCGTTATAAACGCATCGGCAGAAGCGATATTCGTGTAACATGCACCATCGACCAGCGTCTCGCCGCAGTTACACGTATCCTTCTTGAACTTATAGGGATCATCCTTGCATTCGTCGCCGGCTTCTGAATAGCTCTTGTCACAAAAATCGTAAATCTGGCACTCGGGGTCGTCGCAATCTTTCAGATCGTCGCCGTCGTTGTCTGTGCCGTCTTTGCAAAGGGCTGCGGTGTTTTCGCCGGTTTTGCCGCCGCCATTGTAAAATCGCGCACAACTGGGATCTTCTGCGTCGGCTTTGCCGTTAAAATCGTTGTCTTTACCGTCGCTGCAGAGTTCTCGGGTATTCTCGACAATGCCGACGACATGTGAACATATCGCAAACTGCCAGCAGTCGGGGTCAAGACAATCGACCTGATCGTCTTCGTCGTTGTCTTTGCCATCCGAACAGAGCTCCTCGGTATTTTCCCTGGCACTCTTGTCATAGCAGGCGAGGAATGGCGAACAATCGGGATCGAGGCAATCGGCCAGACCGTCTTCGTCGTTATCGATGCCGTCCTGGCAGGCGGCCAGCGTATCTTCGCGCAGTAAATCGAGATTCTGGCAGAACGCATAGATCTTGCAGTTGGGATCGTCGCAATCGATGAGTGTATCGCCGTCGTTGTCGATGCCATCAAAATAGCACGCCGTAACCGTACTTTCTTCGCCATTCAGGACGGGTTCAGAACTGCCACCGCATACGTTAAACGACTGGCATTCGGGGTCTTGGCAGTCGATCAGTCCGTCCTTGTCGTTATCTTTGCCATCCTGGCAGGCGGCGAGCGTATTCTCTGCCATACTGTCCTGGCAAATTGCAAAGTCCTGGCATTCTTCGTCGTCGCAGTCGGTCTTACCATCGCCGTCGTTGTCGACTTTATCCATGCATGCCGCAAGCGTATTCTCTTTATCGGCATCACCTGCATGGCAAAATGCAAAATCCTTGCAGCCAGGATCTGCACAATCTTTCAGGCCATTGTTGTCGTTGTCGAGATTGTCGGAACACAGATCGCTCGTATTCTCAACGATCACCGGTGTATTTCCCTCATTTCCGGATTGCTTGTCGTTATCTTTGTCATCACTGCAGGCAGCCACACATGCCGCACACAGCAAAGCCATTGCAAAGCGATTCGAATTTGGTTTCATAGGCTTCTCACATTTTTGATACAATCTATACATAGTCAATACCGATTCAAAATCGCTATTGCCTTGCCCACAGACTCTAGTCTCATATACTGTAATGATTGCAGTTGTACAAGATTCGCTGATTTAAACATGGTGGTTATTGCTCGGCGGGCTATTTACGGCACAGTGGGGCAATGCCCCACTGTCTGTGGCCGTAAATACGCCCGCCGTTTTGCGCTATTGGCGCAGCCAATACGCGCAAAAAACACCAGCGATCAAACCGCAATTCGTGGAACTGTGCTTTGAATCTGTGTCGTCAGCTCGTAGTTAATCGTTCCAGCCCACGCAGCGAGCTGTTCTGCGGTAATGACTTCGTCGCCCTGGCGGCCCAAAAGCACGACTTCGTCGCCCATTTTGACATCGGGAATATCTGTAACATCGGCCATACACATGTTCATGCAGATGCGGCCGCGAATCGGTGCGCGTTTCCCGTGAATCAGCACATGCGCCAGATTTGAGACAGAGCGATCATAGCCATCGTAATAGCCGACCGGCAGCACGACGATGCGGGTGGGGTGCGTCGTCTGATAGGTGCAGCCGTAGCCGATCACCGATCCGGTTTCGAGCAGCTTTTCCTGCGCAACCACAGTCTTCCAGGTCAGCGCCGGGCGCAGATCGACGTCTTTTCCAAGTAATTTGGCGCTCACGTAACATTCGGTTGATGGCCACATGCCATAGCATGTAATGCCGGCGCGGACGAGCTCAAAATGCGTGTTGGGCCACAAAATGCCCGCTGCCGAATTGGCGATCGTGCGAATCGCCGGCTTAAAGCCGTTTGCCGTCAGAATATCGTTGTATTCGCTGAAGATGCGAAGCTGTTCGTAAGCAAACGAGTGATCTGTCGTATCTTCGATGTTGGCAAAATGCGTGCACGTCCCCTCAAACACGAGATACGGGAATTTCTGAATGTATTTGACGAGTTCGAGCGCATCGCCAATCTTGAGTCCCTGGCGCTGCGTGCCGGTTTCGAGTTTGATAATCAGCCGCAGCGGCTTGGAGAGCTCGGATGAAGCTGCACCAAATGCATCGACCTGGCCCCGATCATAGCACATCACGCGCACATCGAGTTCGACTGCTGCTTTGGCATGCGCAGGCGGCACATGACCCATCACAAACAAATTGCCGTCGTATCCATCGTCGCGCAAATCCTGGGCTTCGTGCAGCGAATCGACGCAAAGCCAGGTCGCGCCGCCTTCGACAAATGCGCGCCACGCGATTTTTACGCCGTGGCCGTATGCGTTCGACTTGACAACAGCCGCAATCGCTGCTCCGGGCGCAAGACCCTTCTTCAGCGTCTCCATGTTGTGTTTTAAGGCTGCCCGATCAATCAGACAGCAACTGCGATGTAATCCCGCTTCCCTGGGTAACATTTTTTTAACCTCCATGTCGTATTAGCGTCGAGCATCGAGCATCGAGCATCGAGTACGCATAAGATGTCCTATGTGTTGGACAATTTAGAAATAAATACGCATAACATACGACGCAATGCATGCATCATTGTTAGCAAATCTGATACG
This sequence comes from uncultured Myxococcales bacterium, assembly GCA_946415045.1. GTDB lineage: Bacteria > Myxococcota_A > Bradymonadia > UBA4248 > UBA4248 > UBA4248. The sequence continues at coordinate 10,261 of CAMKRB010000042.1, read as the reverse complement.
TTTTTCTCTGACACCAGATCAACCCGTACGCATAATTTAATCTGTGTTTCAAGTTCTGCAAGTGAACCTTTAGCAATGGTCAGAAAGTGTTTAAATTCTTTGTGAGAGCCGGAACGGGCATGTCCTTCTGCTATATTTGACGGGATAGAAACGGCTGAACGTCTCATTTGAGATGATAAGCCATAGATTTCATCTGCAGGTAAGGTCTTGGTTAAAGCATAGACTTTCTCCGCAATATCCATCGCTTTTTGCCAAATGATCAAATCTTCATAAAAAGCCGCCATCGCACTTAATCTCGTCTCTCGCGTCACTTTGCTCGTCGCTCGTTGCTCATCGCTCGTCGCTCGTCGCCCAAAACTCTATTTCAACAATTTCGAAAACTTCCGAAACATATCCGTCCCGGCTTCTTCAACAGCCTGATAGACGAGCGTTTCGGTATTGGTCGTGATCACGCCCAGATTCGCCATCTGCATGATCGCATTTTTCCAATTGGCTTTCTTGCGCGATGCAACACCATCCACTGGTACGAACAGGTTGATTTCTTCTTCTTCATCTTCGGCAATCAGATCGAGCGCAGTCATCAGCACACAGATGTGCGCTTCAACACCAACAATGATGAGCGACTGCGGGATATGCGGGCAGACTTTGTCGCAGAAATCGGGCTCGCCCATGCATGAAAACGACATCTTTTCAACCCGGATGGCGTCTTTGAGCTTTTCGGCGAGTTCGGGAATCGTCCCGCCGAGCTTGGCCGGATTCTGTTCAGTATAAAAAATGGCTGACTGCGTATCTTTGGCCAGCTCGATTAAAATATCTACATTGCGTACCAACTGTGCGCGGATCTCGTCATCCAGCGTCGAAAGCAGCTTTTCCTGCATGTCGATGATCAAAAGCGCACAGTCGTCAAATACCGGTATCATATTTTCCATTTCCTCCAGATGCGGACAATTCCGCCTCTGCATATTCTATGCGGCTTTGCCGCAGATGGAAATAGAAAAACCTATGCTTTTTCAGATTCGAGGATATAGGTCATCCACTCGCGTTCTTTGGCGCGCATGATCGCCTCTTCCTCCGGTTCGGCATGATCATACCCGAGCAAATGCAATGTCGCATGAATGACCAGAAATGTGAGTTCATCCAGCAAAGACCACGAATCCGTGAGCGGTTTCGGTGCATTCTCGTCCAGCCTGTCTTTGTGGTGGCACGACTCGACATAGCGCATGGCCGTAGGCACGCTGATGGCGATATCGCCCAGCGGCAGCTGTTTGGCAATCTCGGGATCTTCATCTTCGCGCATCGGAAATGACAGAACATCGGTCGATTCATCCAGATCTCGCCATTCCCTGTTGAGATCCCGGATGTCTTCATCTGTCGTCAATACAATGGATACTTCCGAGTCCTGCTCGCCAATAAATGCATAGAGCTTTTCGACGCGCGCCCACAGCGCGCGCATGGGCACATCGAGTTCCGACTCGTTGATGAGATCCCTTGGGGATTCGTTGATTTCAAGCGGTTCGACGTTGGTTTCACTCATGATTTCTGTTCCTGCTGGTGGTTAGGGGACGATGACGTTGATGAAATACATTCTTTCACCATCCGTGCTTTTGATCAGCACTTTGCCATATTGTCCGGTTAGTTCAAACGCATTGCCCTGCTGTGCGGTCACTTTGGAAAGGCTGAGTTCTGCGGTTGCAGTGGACGATGTACCGGCATCGGCTGCTTTGCTGGTGCGGTAGCGGATCTCGTTTTTGCCTTTTTGCAGATAGGGGGTGACATCGAGTGACTGCTGGGGTTTGCCCTGAATGAACGATTTGACGAACTGGCCATTGATGAAGATATCGATATTGTAGCCAAGGAGTCCGGGCTGGTTAAACTGTGCCAAAAGCATGGTTGGCTGGGTGCTGTTGGGCAGGACGACGTCCGAATTGTCGGTATAGGTGTTGACGGGATCGACCGTGTTCACCGGCATGTTCCAGTTTGCGGCGGGGGCTGTGACCGGTGCTGCTGCGACAGGAGCCGGAGCGGGGGCTGGTGCCGGTGCCGGAGCTGTCGTCATTATTTTGTATTGTGGGGCCAGCAGGGCGATGTTGCCTCTGGCATCGAATACGACGGTCGCATTCTCAAACCGCTGGTTGGTCAATCCGGTAATGTCGGTGCCGTTCAGCGTCACCATTGGATCGGCTGCGGCCATCGCCGGCAAAAAGACAAGCGAAGCTGCAAATAAACGAACGCATTGCTTTATCATGCTGATTTCTCCTGTTGTTGGTGGCGACGCAGATGAGGTCGCAGATGAGTTAATATAACGCAATTTTTATGGGATTGTTCAGAAAAACGTCATTGTTCAGTCGTACATAAGCCCGTTAGGGCTTGCATATCAATAGCCCCCGGCAACGCCGGGGGATGAGGCATTTTTCTTTTCTCTTCCTTCCCCCCTCCCCCGGTAGTCGCTACGCTCCAACGGGGGCTATTGATATTGAACGCCTGGGGCGTTCTTGGCATACGGGCTGAATCGTTACAGAAAAACGACATCCAGGCGGGTTTGTGCTTGACCAAAGGCCCGCAAGTTGGGAAACTATAAGGCAACAATCCGGGAATGGGCTTGGGGTTTACAGTCTCCATTTGCCCAACCGCCAAAGTGATTTTTGATAGCATACGAATGCGAGGGGGCCCAGGTTTTGGGAAAATCGCCAGTCTTTAAGACGGAAAATTCAATCGCTTTGGATGGTATAATTCTTGCTGATTATAAAATCGGGTATGTGTTTTGTTAACTTCCATTAAGGAGGAATGAATATGGGTGACAATTTGGGACGTCGTGTTAAGTCAGATCCGCTCGTCAGTTTTGCGTTCAAAGTTCAGATCGATGGTCTGGAAGTGGCGCGTTTTAATGGCGTGGATGGTCTGAACTATGAAGCTGAGATGATTGAATACCGTTCGAGCAACAATCCGAACCTGCCGAAATTCCGTCAGGGACGTCGCAAAGCCGGTCATGTCTCACTCAAACGCGGTGTGTTGGTCGGTGGCGGTTCCAATCCGCTGTTCGACTGGATTAGAGAAGTTGAGGCCGGTACGATCACACCTCGCAACATCGCTATTACCATCGGTGATTACGGCGGAGAAAGCACCGTCGATGAGACCCGCGGCGGCAAACGCGTCTGGCAGCTCCTGCAGTGCCGTCCGACAAAATGGGGCATCAGCTCCCTCGATGGTACCGCCAATAACCCCATCATCGAAACCCTTGAACTGGCCGTCGAAGAAGTTAAACAGTAAACCTCTTTGATGCCTGTATGGTTCAGGTCCTATTTACATAATCCCCCGACCAGCGCCGGGGGATTTTTTTTGCCTCGCTCTCTTCCTCTGTGGGTTGTTTTGTCCCCACATCGGGGGACACCTGGGGTGGCCCCGGCTAGTCGCGGTAGCGCAGCTTCTTTTGCCATTTGTACAGCCAGTTCAATGCCTGAATCGGCGTCGTTGCGTCCAGCTGCATGCCGGTCAGATCGCGCATCAAATCGTTCAGGCGCGGATCCGCTGTGATCTCTGGCTCCGGCGCATCGCCAAACAGCGATCGCTGCACGCGTCTGGGCGGTTCGCTGTGATCGGTTTCGCGCGCGGGTTCCGTGACCAGCTCGCGATGCGCATTCTGTTCCAGGGTATCCAGAATCTGTTCGGCGCGCGAAAGTACATCGGCAGGTATGCCGGCCAGCCGCGCCACCTGAATCCCGTAGCTCCGGTTCGCTGCGCCGTCGACCAGCTTGCGTAAAAAGATGATGTCTTTCTTGTATTCCTTCACCGCAATCGACACATTCCGCACACCGGGCATCACATTGGCGAGCTCCGTCAGCTCGTGATAATGCGTCGCAAACAGTGATCTCGCCCCAATCTTGGTGTGCAGATATTCCGCAATCGCCCACGCCAGCGAAAGACCGTCATAGGTCGATGTGCCGCGCCCGATTTCGTCCAGAATCACCAGACTCTGGGACGTGGCGTTCGACAGAATGTTGGCGGTTTCGGTCATTTCGACCATAAATGTCGATTGGCCGAGCGCCAGATTGTCGCTTGCGCCAACCCTCGAAAATATGCGGTCTACCAGACCAATATGCGCCGATTCGGCGGGGACAAACGATCCCATTTGCGCCATCAGCGTGATAATCGCCGCCTGTCGTATCACCGTCGATTTGCCCGCCATATTGGGGCCCGTGATGATCAACAGCCTGCCGTTGTCGTCCAGCCGGATATCGTTGGGAACAAAACGTTCTCCCTGCGGCAGAAATCGTTCCACCACCGGATGCCGCGCATTCTTGAGCACAAACGCGTTCGATTCCTCGATCACCGGCTTGGTGTATTGCCGGTGGTGCGCTGTATGCGCAAGACTCGCGATCACGTCCAGATGCGCCAGAATCCTTGCGTTTTGCATCAGCGGGGCAATTTGTGCGGCTGCCAGATGTTTCAGTTCATCATACAGTTCCAGCTCGCGCTCGCCGCGTTTCGATTCGGATGTGAGCTGATCTTCGGTATATTCCTTGAGTTCCTGCGTGTAGAACCGCTCGCAGTTCGTCAGCGTCTGGGAACGCTCGTAGTTTGCGGGGACGAGCGAAAGATTCGATTTCGTCACCTCGATAAAATAGTTAAATACACGCTGGTATTTCACTTTCAGCGAGCTGATGCCCGTCTTTGCCCGTTGTTCGGCTTCGTATTTCATCAGCCATTGCTGGCCGTTTTCGGCAATTTCCCTGTAGTGGTCGAGTTTCTCGTCATACCCGTGTTTGTAGAAATTGGTGTCGTTCAGGTTGGGCGGTGCATCGTCGACCAGTGCGCGATCTATGGTATTTGCCAGCGATTCCAGGGGCATCAGCTGCTGCCCGGCCTGCCGGAAAAACGTCGAATCACACGATTTGCACAGTTCGACGATTTCGGGAATCTTTTGAAGCGTCAGCTTGAGCTGCACCATTTCGCGGGGCATGATCTTGTCGTTGGCAACTTTTGTCGCAATGCGTTCGAGATCACATGTGCTCTTGAGCAGTTCGCGCAATGCGTCGCGCCGGTCATACTGGTTGACGAGAACTTCGACGGCATCCAGACGCTGCCTTATTTGCGCTGCATCCTTGAGTGGATAGGCCAGCCAGTTTTGCAAAAGCCGCGATCCGCCGCCGGTCACCGTATCATCCAGCTCCCCAAGCAGCGATCCTTTCTTTTGTCCGCCCCGCAGCGTCGTGTAGATTTCCAGATTCTGAAACGTGGCGGCGTCGATTTGCATGTATGCTTCGGCTTTGTAGGGATAGATCTGTTCGATGTTGGCCGTAATCGGAAAGTGCAGGTCTCTCAGATACAGCAGCAGTCCGCAGAAAGCGTCCGTGACAAGCGTCGCTTCGTCAAACCCGGTGCGCGCAATCAAATCGATAAACGACAAAAACTTATCTCTCGACAGGATTGCACCGGCCGTTTCCTCGTCGTCGGTCATCCATTTGTCGATAATCGCCTGCTGTGCAAAATCGGTGCGTTCCAGATAGCTCACTGGCACACCGCGCAGTATCTGCGCCAGTTCCTCGTCATGAGGTGAGTGGTGCGACACGACTTCACGCACGTTCAGACGCAGCACTTCGGTTTGCAGCGACTGCAGCGAACTCAGTTCGGTCATCGTGCAATAGCCCGTCGCCATGTCGATGGACGCCATTGTGCATAGCACGCGCATCCCCGCATTTTTCCTGGATTTCTCGTTTGCCGCGTTCTGATTCCACACCAATGCCGTAAGCAGCCGCGCACTTTTTTCCACCCCAGGCCGCTCGTCACAAAGCGTGCCCGGCGTCACTATCTGCGTGATCCCGCGCTTGACAATGCCCACCGCCTTGGCCGGATCCTCCAGCTGGTCGCATACCGCCACCCTGAATCCCTGTTCCACCAGCTGAAACAGATACTCATTTATCGTCCGGTACGGCACCCCGGCCATCGGTACGTCGCCGCCGTCCTCGCTCTTGCTGCGGCTGGTCAGCATCACGTCCACCGCCTTGCTCAGCAGCTTCGCGTCGTCAAAAAACGTCTCATAAAAGTCGCCCATTCGGAACAGCAAAAGCGCCGACGGATTCTGCTTCTTGGCGTCCAGATACTGCTCATACATCGGTGTCATCTTGATTTTGCATCCCTGATAGATGACCAGATTCTCGTTAATCCACTCAAGACCGTTTAGAGATTCGCCAAATTTCATAAAAGTGCCGCTCGGAAGAATAATATTTGGTTGTTTGGTGTTGCGCCTCTATCGGCTGCGCCGATACGATGCGCACGAACTCGCTATGCCGCTGCGCGGGCATACGCGCGTTCTATCATTTTTTTTCCGAGTTTTGTGGCATTACAAATCGATTGTCGATAAAAATACGGTCGCGCATTGCGGTGTGGCTCACCGCTTGTTCAAATGGCCGATGGCCCAACAATCACAAGGAGATTCTCATGCCCTGTATACAGCTCAACACATCTGTAAAAATGAGTGACGACAAAAAAACAGCGATCAAATCGAAGCTTGGCAAGGCCATCGAACTGCTTCCGGGCAAGTCCGAAAACTGGCTGATGGTGACGATGAACGACGATGTGACGGTTTATTTCAGAGGCCGAAACGATGCGCCGGCTGCATTTGTGATGGTCGGCGTTTATGGCCGTGAAGATGGTCGTGCGTTTGATGCGCTCACTGCAAGCATTTGCGATATTCTCAACAGTGAGCTTGGAATCGCGGCAGATCATGTGTATGTGCAATATGCTGCGACGCAGCACTGGGGCTGGAACGGCGGCAATTTCTAGGCATTGTTTGAAGCCGCAGACCGGGGCGTTGCGGGGGTAAACGTCCGGATCTGCCCCGCAGAGGGGGGCGCGGCGTATCGAAGCGGTGAGACGTGCGGCCAGCGCGTCTCACCGCGAGATAGCCGCGAAGGGGGGCGGCTGCCCCCCGCTGGCATTATTCAAACAGCTCTTTCAGATCCAGACCGGCCGGATAACCATACGAAACGTAGTGGTCAAATCCGTATGAAAACAGGCCGACGGGAGCACTGGCTTCGAGCGAATGCGGACCATCCTCGACCATGCGATAGGCTGCCTTGTATTTGTTTTCGCCGAATGTGAAGAATTCTGCGGGCGAAATGATGTCGCCGTCCAGTTTGACTGTGGCATCCAGCGGGGCGACTATCGTGATGTAGTCTTCGGCATATTTGCCCGGTGTGAGGAATTTGTAAGACGTGCGGTATTGTTCGACGGGGACGCCTATCAGATAGGCCGGATCGCCAATATTGGCGGAATCCTTGGTGAATGTACCGGTTTCGGGATCGTTGGGGTCGTTCTGTCCGGCCATAAACTGTCCGACCAGAACCGGCGATGTCGCATGGATTGTGAAGCTTTCGGTCGTGAGAATGTCGAACCACTGGCCGGCATTGAGCGTCACGCTTTCGGCGCCGGTGACAGCGGGCGTCGTCGTGACCACGGTGTCATTTGTGCGCGCCAGGATGCGCCATAAATCGCGCTCTTTTCCGCGTGGTTTGAGCTTGACGGCGTTGTATTCCTTACCCCATGCACCCAGCGGATACTGCTGGTGTTCGATGTGATCGGCACAGCATGTGACCGGATCGGTTTCGGGCAGGCTCGTTGCCTCGTTGCCCACAAATACTGCCACATTTTTGTCGGCAGTGACCGTGCTTCCCGTCGGATCCTCGCCAAATACTGCGGTTTCCAGATTGAGTACATCAAACTGGTCCAGATAGAACGTCTGGATGTCGCCTTTTTGCATGCCGGGAATGGGCTGGCTGTTTTTGTCTCTGCCCGGCTGAAACTTGCAGTTGGCCTTGAATTCGACTTTGGTCTGGCCGGGTTCGACGGCGACGATGGTGACAAATGCACTGAACACATCGTAGTGCTGTTTGCGGCCCAGTGCCATATAACGTCTGCCGAGCGCCGTGGTCGGGAACAAAAGCGATGCATCGTTCGAAAAAACCTGGACATTTTCCAGCGGGTTGAATTGTGCGGCTGTGATGGGAAGGTCGGATTTGATGTAGTAGGCCGAGTCCGAAATATTGGTGCCGTTTACATATTTGGCGCGGGCACAGGAACCGCCGCCATCGTAGCATTTGTCGGGGAGATACACCGTTCTGAGGCCATCGGGCGGAATATCGAATGAGAGCATTTTGCGCGTCTGTGAATCGGTGCGGTAATAGACATCGACGTTGGCCGTGAGCGTTGCATGTGTGTTGCTCACGACAACTGCAAATGCCTGACCGGCAGCATCATAAACGCCGGCATCAATGGCGTTGTCGAGATCGACTGCCCAGTATTCACATCCGATATAACTGGCGTCTTTTGTCGATTTCTCGCAGATGGGCACACAGCTGTTGTTGTCACATACGGTTTTGTCGGCAATGTCCTGGCACTTTTTTTTGACCGAATAGCTCGTGCCGGCTTCGTTGCACAGCAGAATCGTTTCTTCATCCAGACACCTGCCGTCACCGGCTTTGCAAAGACGTGCCGTACATTGGTTGTCGACGCAGGTCTGATCCATCGGACAGTCGAAATCTCCATAGCCTGTGCCGACTGGATTGCATCCGTGGTATTTGCCCGATTCGAGGCAGGACTGGATTTCGTAGGGGGTGCAGCTTACGGGGGCGCAAACGCCGCCGTAACACAGCGAGTTGGCTGGACAATATTCGCGCACGCGATCTGCGCCGACGCAGTGCAGCACCTCGGTTTCCGACAGACACATGTTTTCTTCCGGATCGCACTTCTTGACGACGATTGCATTTCCATTGCTGCCTGTTTCGTCATCCGATGAATCTGTGCTGCATCCGGAAACGATGATTCCTATCAATAAAAGGTAGTGTAATTTATTCAAAACAGCATGCTCCATCTCATCATTTGATCGATCTATGATCATCGACATTCGATCATAAATGAATGTTATGCCAAACAAAAGTGCGAACTTCAATATTTACCCTGAATTTGTCCTGATTCTGGCGTAATTGCTCAGCCCTTCAGGAAGCCCGTCAGGGCTTCCATATCAGTAGCCCCCGGCAACGCCGGGTAAAGAGCTTTTTTTTCCTCTCCAACCTTTTGCCAGCCTGACGGGGAGTCAAAAAATGGGAAAACCGAGGAAGCCCTTTGACCTCCCGGTGGTTGCCCACGTCTCCAACAATGGACTATGAATATTGAACGCCTGGTGACGTTCATTGCCGAGTGTTGAATTGTTATGCGGAAACCGGAAACTGAATGGTTACAAAGAAATTCTGGAATTTCTGCGAAAAATGGATAGTTTAATTCGATTGCGGGCTAGGGAACAATCGATTCTCCATTTTTTGTATGAATGCTGAATGCAGTCAGATAGCGGCCAATGAAGGAAAAAATTCTCGTCGTTGAAGATGATATAGCGATTTCGCGAGGCATTGTTCACAACCTTGAGTATGAGGGGTACGAAGTGCGCAGTGCAACACACGGATCTGCGGCTTTGCCTATGGTTGCAGAATTTCAGCCGGATCTGATCATTCTGGACATCATGCTGCCGGGCATGTCGGGATTCGAGATCTTGCGCCAGTTGCGCGAACAGGGCAACGATGTGCATGTGATCATTCTGTCGGCCAAAACGACCGAAAATGACAAGGTTGAGGGACTGACGATTGGCGCGGATGATTACGTTTCGAAGCCGTTTGCGCTGCGCGAGTTCCTGGCTCGCGTCAGTTCGGCCATGCGCAGGATCCGAGCTCGCAAAGGGGAATCCGTGCAGTCCATCGTCTTTGGTGACCTCGAGGTTTTTCCAGGCGATAAGACGATTCTGCGAAACGGCGAACAAATCCGGCTCACGCCCAAAGCCTGTGAATTGCTCATATTTTTTGCGCAGCATCCAAACCGCACCTATTCACGGGATGCGCTCATCGAAAACGTCTGGAACGATGCATACGACGGCACCGCTCGCACCATCGATAATTTTGTGCTCCAGATTCGAAGTCAGATCGAAGAAAATCCGGCCAGGCCCAAACGCCTGGAAACCGTTCATGGCCTGGGTTATCGGTTCGTCGGATGAGCCCAAATCATAAGCTGCCGATAAGTCATAGAATTCCTGCGTTCTTTTTTGACGGCTTGCGCCGTAAGCACTTTTTTTTCGCGGCTACGCGCCGCACGCGGTTAGGGGGCGTGCCACCGCGCACGCCCCCTAACAACCCCCGCGCGTCCGGGGGAGATCCCCCGGTCCCCCCGGCTTTAGTTCTATGTAATTTGCATTGCGACGCTAAAACGCCATCCATGGCGTTGT
>CAMKRB010000041.1 GCA_946415045.1 uncultured Myxococcales bacterium | reverse complement strand
CTTTGCCAGTATCTCACACATATCGGGGTAACGCTATATCCACACTGGTTAAACAGAGCCTAATATAAAGGGAATAGCGCCTCCGCCCCCAACAAGGCAATGCACTCAAAAAAAAGCCCCCGCGATTGCGGGGGCCCAAAGCACCAAATGTTTGTTATTTGTTGAAATAATGGACGTTCCAGAATGATGCACCGTTACCGGCATTAATACCCGACGCAGTACCCTGTTTGAAATCACTGTACCAGCCGCCATCTGCGCGGAATACGATATGGAACGATTTCTTGCTCGCTTGATAATCGAATGTGACAAACTCACCATCTTGGCTAATGTGGTTTTCAATCTGTTTGCAGAAAGCGGAATTACCAGTGACATCTTCACCGCTTGACATCGTGTATTCGCTTGCCACGCTGCTGGAAATGTTCATCGAGGTCATCGGCTTTTCACTACCAAACGCACTCGCTCTGCATGCTTGCGCATAAGTCCGGTTTGCCTCACCTCTGGCATAACTGGCCAGCTGAAGGAACAATGCCGTTCCTCTGGTGCACTGTCCAAGCGAACCGGACGACATACCGCGTCTGGCTATATACTTGGCTGAATCACCGGTTTTTGTGATATCCAGGCTCGGTTCACGCTGCGCAGCATCATTTTTAAGTGATTCCAGATCGGGCGTATAACTATTATCCATAAATCCGGTGCCGCCAGTCGGTACGCCTTGCGCCGCCTTATCGGTCGCAGGTTTAATGCCCATGGCATCCAGCGTCGCTTTGTCGCAAATGCCATTGCCGCCCAGACCATTGGATTCCTGCCATCTGGCAATCGCTTTTGTCGTGGTCGGACCAACATAACCATCCACATCCTTGCCAGACAGGCCAACCTTGGTCTGAACATCTTTCCACGTCGAGCGGCTGTAACCGAAGTTCTTGTTGGCTTTCACTGCACTATCGACATCCAGCGTCACAGGCGTATCGTTCTTCTGCTCTTCCTTTTTCTCCTGCTGTCCGCCTTCATCATTCTTGGGCGGCTGCTCGGTTTTCGCACCGCCACGGATGGCTGCCAGCGTCTTCGGGCCGCAGATGCCATCGACATCATTACCCGTAAAGCCATTATTGGCCTGCCAATTGGCAATCGCCTGACTCGTCACTTTGCCGACGATGCCATCGACATCGCTGCCCGTCAGACCCACTGCACGCTGAATCTCTTTCCACGTTTCTTTGCTGTAACCATAGCTTCTGTTGCGCGTCACAGCGCGATTCAAATCTACGCTCACATTGCCGCCAGCCGAACCACCGGCTTCGCTCTGTGCATTGGAACTGCCCGCATCCCCGCTCTTGGACGCATTCTCGGCCGGTATGACGCTCGTCGGTGTACCAGCCGTCGAATCCACTGTATGCGTCGCAATACCGCCTGCATCGATCGCTGCTTTATCGGCCTGCAGCGCGGCAACAATGCGTTCGTAAGAAACGCTCGCCGCATTCACGCCGTCGCCATCATAATAGCTCGTCAAACCATTGTTGGCGCCAACTTTGCCATTGTTGTTCACACGGCCGGGCTTAATGCCGATGGCTGCCCATTCCTGCGCAATCGCAAGCGCTGCCGCTTCAACCGAACCCGTGCCATTGAAATACGCCATCACCTGCGGACGCTTGGCTGCAATCAGATACTTCGTAAAGCACAAATCCTGGTTCTGTGGCGAGTAAAGATCGGTCTTCTTCAGGCCAACATAACCACGTGCGCTCTCGCGAGTGCCGGGAATCATCTGATACTTGCCGGTCGCAAACAGACGGCCCGTCTTCGTACTCGGCGCATCGCCATCGGTGTACGAGATGTTCAGCGTCGATCCCGACTGGCTCAGATTCTCAAGCTCGCCAAACGTCATCTGGTCGATGGGCTTGCCATCCAGCATGCCAAAATAGCTCGAACCAAGCTTGCCATCCGACTTGTAGTAGTTGAATGCCGCATACGGATTGTTGTTGCCGTGCATCGACTCTCCCGATGCAATCGCCTCCGACACGTTGCCATGCGCAAGATCCACGCCCTGCGTCATCTGCGCATCACGCGCACCAGCCGCCGCACCACCCGATGCCGCACCACCGTTGTCCTGCGCCTGCAAACTCTTCGACGCCGACTTACTCTGATATTCCATTGACATAGCCTTTTCCTCCATTGGTTGTTTGTTTTGTGCTATTCAACATCAAAACCGGCATCATTATAGACCTTGTTAGACACTTGTGAATTAATTTTTGCTTTTCTTTAATAACAAAAATATTCCTCAACACTCTCGCATGATTTGCCTGTCGCCGGGCTATTTGCAATACGCCCGGCATGAACGTCGCTATGCCTGCGGCATACGCGCCGTTTTGCTTATAGACGCGGCCCGCATTGGTAATATTAATGGTTTATTGACATACCACAGTTTTGCCGCCCTCCCCCGTTCGATAACAGGATTGCGCCGGAGAGCACTGCGCACGGGTAATTGTTTCTTTTGTAATACCGGTGCCATTACAATGATCAGAACAGTCGTTGATCCAGTATTTTTTACCATCTGGACCGATATTTGGACTGATGACATGCACACAAAAAGGAATATAGGATATGAATTTATTATTACCACATTCCGTATAACCACTGGCACAATTCTCACAATTTGAAAGTCCATTATCGCTCAGCTTGATCTCACATCCGTTGCTTGAATCGCCATCGCAATCGCTATATCCATCAATGCAGGTATTGCATGAAACCCAATTCTTATCACTCAGCTTGATCTCACACCCATTTACCTTATTATGATCGCAATTGCCAAATCCGTCATCACATACGCAATCTTCATCCTTACCATAATCTACTTCTCCCTTGTCATTTACTTTACGTTATACCATACACAGATATATGAACTTATTTCTAGCTGATTATGGATTATTTTTCAATAACTTTTAATCTTCACATTGACACGGTCACACCCACAAAGCGTGCCAGTAGACTAAAATCATTATTCCCCCGCAAATATCCTGGGACCGTTAATCAATAATGGAAACAGCCCCACTCTGACCACAAATATACGACTACGCTCTTCTACGCATTAATAGCAAGTCGATAATAAGGTATCACTGCATGTGACGTTATTACCTCTCAGATAACAGAATTGCCCAGCCTTGCATTGTTTATAGTTAATCCCAGGATAAATCGACTCACCGCTGTTATTACAATAACCATAGCACCATTCATCCGAAATATAAGTATAACCATCCGGATAGTAATGACGATTGATGCAGAACGGCGCACCTGCGACATCTTTGCTCTTCCCACATTCATCATAATCCGACGCGCATTTCGTACAACTCTTGAGCGCATGTTTTGAAAAATTCACCTCGCAGCCATTGTTCATTTTTCCATCGCAATCGCCGTATCCGGAATCGCAGGAATACTTGCAGCTGCCACTGGTACACGATACAGATGCATGGCTGCGGGAATCGCATACATTGCCATGCTTTCCGCAGTTCTTCGTCGTATTTTCCTCACAGCCATTGTCATAACTATGGTAATTGGAGGAACACGCAGTCGCCACGCAAGTACCGCTGTCGCAATTAAAAGCCGTACCACCAGGGCGGCTCTGGCTGTTACACGCAATGCCGTGAGCACCGCAGTTTTTCACATCATTGCGTTCACAGCCATTGTTGTATTTATGATAACCAGATGCACATGATGTCGCAACACATGTTCCTGTACCACAGTCAAACACCGTACCATTGGGACGTACACCTGCATCACATCGATTGCTGTGTGAACCACAATTGGTTAAACCATTGATTTCGCAGCCATCTCCATATTTGTGATAACCAGATGCACATGATGTCGCAATACATGTTCCTGTATCACAGTTAAATGCAGATCCACCAGGACGCACACTTGCATCACATCGATTGCCATGTGCACCGCAGTTACTCAATTCGTCTTTTTCACAGCCATCACCGTTTTTGTGATAACCGGATGCACATGATGTCGCAATACATGTTCCTGTATCACAGTTAAATGCCGTACCATTGGGATGCACACTGATATCGCATGCTTTATCATGCTCGCCACAGTTCCTCAGATCATGTTTCTCACAACTGCCATTGTATGGATGTTCATTGGATCCACAGTACATACACCCATCGACCGTACAAATCTGCGGTGCTTCACATTCTATCACATTCTGCCACCGTCCATTTATACATGTAAAATGCAGTTGAGATTCACATTTCTTTGAACCATTGATACACACACCGCAGTTTTCTATTTCATTATTGCACGAAAAATTGTCGCACGATACAGGCGCACTCCATTCCCCGCCCAAACAGGTCCGAACCTGTCCAATTTTGCCAACATGTATACAATCCGTTGCACCCTCTATACAATTATCACTCATACATCGCGAATCTTCGGTATGATATCCGTCTTCACACGCAACCACACCACATGATCCTTCGAAACAGGCAAGCTCGGTTGAATGACTGAATTTATCGGTTGTACAGATATTGCTGCAGCTCCCGCAATGATACGCACTGTGATTCAAATCATAACAAAAACCATTGCAATCTGAATAGTTTGCATCACAGACACATTGCGCAGTCTCACGATTACAATGCGCATGCGGTCCACAGACGGTATTTCCGCATGGCTCACCGGTATACTTTATACATTCGTTATCATACAAAGTATATCCATCCTTGCACGATTGAATCGCACACCCTCCCAGTTCACAGGAGACGATTTCTGCATTCGCAATCTGTGTACAATCGGACAGTCTGGTGCCACAAACTTCATTGGAATCCGGTTCACAATGCCTCGCGCCATCTGTGTCAGCAACGACATGATACCCAAGAATGCACTCGCTCACAACGCAAACGCCATGGATACAATTCCCGTTTCGCCAGCCATCCATATCGGGACAATAATGGATCTGGCAATTACCATCCTTTGACGCCACTGCCCCGCAAAACGTCAGGCTTGACTCCGGATCCAAGCAAACACCCATACAATCTATCATATGGTGCAGAGAACAGCCTTCGCCACACTCAAAGCTCATGGAATCCTCTGTCGTGCACACCTGACGCGGCTCATTCAATGTACAGTTCCTGCAGTAATCACCACAGCACTGCGCACCAGACTTGCATTCGCCATCAACCATGGCAAATCCCTGCAAACACTTTATCACGTTGCAAGAGCCGTTCACACATTCTGCAGAATCCACGCCTTTCGCAGAATCCATGCAGTTATTGTCAACCGAACCGCAACGCAGTGCCGAATCGCGCTCACAGTAAACGCCGGTTTCATCGGTGACCAGATGCGAGTTTTGGGGACAGCTCTCTCTGCGATCGCTGCAATACCACTCGTCCGGATAAACGATATCCCCCTGATAATCACCATTCTCATCGATCGATCCACGATGCACGAACCCATGAAGATTCAGGCAAATCTGGTGATCCGGCGGGCAAACCCTGTTCTTTAGATAATAATCGTATGTCTCATTCTCACCCAATCTCACCGCGCCAGAAGATTCGTCGGGCCAGACAAAAGATACTTCATTACACGGCTCACCCAGCTCAAGGGGAGCATCAAGCGCACATCCACACAGAGCAACAGCTGCGCATAAGAACAAAAATGGGTTGACGATCCGTTTCATGCATACACCTCACCACACAAACGCACCGTTTTTCTACCACATTGAGTCCAGTCCTGTCATCTGCTATTGACAGGTCACCACGCTGCCCTTCAGATAACATATTTGCCCCGGCGAGCATTGTTTGTAAGAGATTCCGGGAACCCCGGATTCGCCGCTGTTGTTACAATAGCCAAAACACCATTCCCGGGAAATCACTGTATCACCACTCGGATGATAATGCCGGTTAATGCAGAATGGCGCACCACTTACATATTTACTGTCGCCGCAATAATCATAATTATCTGCACATTCCGTACAGCTCTTCAGCGCATTCTGGGCCAGATCCACCTCACAGCCATTGTTCATTGTTCCATCACAACTGGCAAATCCTAAAGTACAACTCCCGCAGGCGCTCATGTGACTCGCATTCAGGTTGAATTCACAGCCATTATTCATATTGTTGTCACAATCACCAAATCCGGAATTGCACGTGTACTGACACTTGCCATTGATGCATGCAGCCACAGCATTGCTCTTTGTTGTACATGCATTGTCGTGCTTTCCGCAATTATCCAGCCCATCGCGTTCACAACTGCCTTCGTAAATATGATACCCGGAAATACAGGCTGTTGCAGCGCATGTGCCGCCATTGCAGCTAAATGCAACGCCATTGTGTTGTACCGATCCATCACAGACAACACCATGACTGCCGCAGTTTTCCAACGAATTTAATTCGCAGGTCTGATTGTGCTGGTGATAATTGTCCTGGCATTCCAGAATGATGCAACTGCCATTTTCACATGTAACGCGGCTGGAATGATCGATCACCGTCGTATCGCATTTCACGTCGCACGCACCGCAGTTGTAATTGCTGGTCTTGATGTCGACACACCCCGATGCACACTGATGCTCGCCATTATCACAGGACTGCTTGCATTGACCGGTCGTCGTGCTGCAAACCAGATTGTTCACCGTACAATCATTGCCATGCTCACCACAGTCCTGATTCGTATTAATTTCGCACGGCACGTTAATGCCAAGCACTTCCTGATTATAAAGGTGATAACCCTCTTTGCATGCGCCGGCGATGCAATTGTAGACATCACACTGATTGCCCTCTGCACCGGGAAGCCAGCCCGCCATGACACCACAGTTATTGTTGAACCAGCCGCATTCATCGACACTGTTTATCGTGCAGCCGTTATTGTCGCGATTCCAGTGATAATTGGATTCACATTTGGTCACCTCACATTCCGCACTCTCATTGCAAATGACGTATCGTTCCCCCTCCTTTTTCTCGCACGCATGCCCGTGTTCTTTACAATTCTCGATCGTATCCGCTTCGCAGAACTCCGATCCCTCTTCATCCCTGTAATAGTGATAACCGCGTTCACATTCTGAGATCTGGCATTTGCCAAGCGCACTGCAGCTGCCGCTCTTCCATCCGGCCATCTTGGTACAATCAATGCCACCGCATGCATTCACAGTATCCGGCACACAGGCATCTCCATTCACGTGATAACCAGGATCACAATGCCGCACCTGCGTAGACTCGCAATAGAAATCCTCCGAATCTTTTTCCTGCAGGCACATCATTGCACTCGGACACAGGCCATATTCAAATGCCCGATAAAACAGCTGCGCCCGTTTGTCGGAATAACCACAGCAATCGAATTCTGCAAAACAATCATCGCGATGACATGAATGCACCTGGCGATTCACACTGTATTCCAGATGCATCATTTTCCCCCCGGGCAGCACCCCGTTCTCGTCTGGCTTGGGACAAAAAATGATATTGCCGTTTTCATCCATGAAATCAACGGTCCAGATCTCTTCCAGCGTGCAGCCGCTCAATCCAATCACGGCAGTCAGTAGCAGATAATCCAGTCGACGTTTTTTCATGCCAGCTCCCAAATCATTTCGAGACCACAAAAAACTCCCACGATACTTTAAGTGGCTGCATCAACATTTGCAAGAAAATGAAACAAAATTTATCAATATTTATCACAATTTCGTAAGATATACACCCACCCTCGCATCAACACACTTACACCTACAACACACGCCTACACTTGCACAATTGCCTGCCCGGTGATAAATACCATCCGGCCATGTACGAATGAAACATGGTTCGTATCAATTATTTATACTATATATTACATCAGGAGCGAAATATATGATTGCATTATATTATGCCATGCCCAAAGAGATTGACTCACTGCTTCGCGACAATGAAGCGGCTCTGATCCAGACGATAGCAGGCGTCAGTTTCTATAGAATTACAAACGATATCATCGCTGTTGCCGGCGGCATTGGAAAAGTCAACGCAGCCATGGCCACTCAGCTTTGCATTTCCCTGTATAAACCAGAAATCATTATCAATGTCGGCGTCGCCGGATGCTTCAAAAATGTCGAAATCGGTACGCTCATGATCGCAGATAAATACATTCAGCACGATGTCGATACCTCAGCTTGCGGCGATCCAATCGGTCTGGTCAGCACGATCAATGTGGTCGATTTTCCTGTTAGCCGGCTCGCTCAAACCAAAGAATTATTAAACCAGATGCAAATATCCTATCTATGCGGCACCGGCGCAACCGGCGACTGGTTCGCCGTGCGCGGTGAACGCGCAAAAACCATCGCCAATACATTCCACCCGCTCTTCATCGAAATGGAAGGATGCGCCATTGCTCAGGTCTGCATGAGAAATCATACCGATTTCATTTCTCTCAAATCCGTTTCTGATTGCCTGTTCGGTGACGACAACTACGACTTCAACTTTCCCAAAGCCATGGAAAACATCAACGCCATCGCACTGCAATTCGCCAGACGCATCGCATGTTGATCTTATCCCCCGGAAATTGCCAGTTACCCCAAATGCGTTTAAACCATTTGTGGATAATTGGGATGTCGCACGGGCACGCGATTCATGACATTCCAAAACTGACCCGGGATTCCTGATGTTGCGGCTTAGATGTGGAAAATTACTGATATTGCCTGCTGTACTTGCAATATCGCTTGTCAGCATGCACGGATGTATGTCGTCTGGCGGTGCTGCCAACGATTTGCAACCTGCACCAGCCGATCCCGAAATTCCAAAAGATCTGCCCATTGAACCGATCTTACTCACGCACACTGCCGCGTTGACGCATCTGCAATCCGCAGCTGAATCCGACCCCGGCATTTCGCCGCAGTTCAACGATTGCCTGGAATCACCATCCACACTGAATGCCGCATGGATTAAAGCGATTTCGCTGCGCACCGATGGCGCATGGATGCTGCTTGCAATGCGAATGGCCGAAGAAAATGCCGCACATATCCCAGACGCATTAAAACTGATTGACCGGATTCGAACACACGAACGCGAAGTGTCTGTCGACGATGTACTCGACTTCTTTGAAGGCAGAATGCTGCTGCGATACAGCGAATCTCAGAGCGAAGAAGATGCCGCTGTCAGCTTGCGGCAGGCCAGGGATGCATTCGACCGCGTCCAGGCTATCCGAACATCCCCCTACTACCACGAAGCCCGCGCTTTCAAACTCATAGCCTCCATCCGTCTGCACGATGTGGACGAGGCCGAGCTGTCAAAATTTATCGCAACCTATCCCGAATACCCGGGATTGCTCGATTTTAGAATCGAACTGGCCACACTGATGTACGAACGCGGTGAAACCTCCCGTGCCACTCAAATCGTGCAGGAAATCGCATTCTATTATCCATGGGCCGAGGCCTCAAAACGCGCAAATAAATGGCTGCAGGATCGCCAAATCCCCGATAAATCCTGGTCGTTCGACGAAGTCTTCACTCGCGTTGACAACCTGCGAAAATCGCGCTTCTGGGATGATGCCGAAATTGCAGCCACCCAGGCCATGGCGCAGTTTCCCGAAAGCTTCCAGCTGATGGTGCAGCATGCCCGCATCGCTTACGAACGCAGTGATCACGCCGAGGCTACGGCAAGATTCGAAAAAATACTCGAAAAACTCGACGGGCAGACCAAAGACAATCTCAAGCCATCGGGCGTCATCGCCTATATTTACCGCGCATACGCCTATATGGGCGACTGCGAAAAAGCCCTCCTGTATCACCATAAAAATGCCCAGAAACTTGCCAAAGCCGCCCGTATCCGTTCAACCATGGAATTCGCACTCACCTGCGGTGCACTGGATGTGGCCTACACCAACGCAAAAAGCATCATCAATGAACAAAGCGATCTCGAGGATATCGCACAGATGGCTTTCCTGGCCTACCTGAACCGCGATTACGATACCGCCCGAAAATACTATACCATCGCACTCGAATCACTTTCGGGCACGTATAAGCGCCGTGCGCAATACTTTATGGCACAGGCGACACTAAAAAGCGCTCAGCAAAAAGCTCAGCCTTCGGAAAACCTGACGGTTACTGTACAGCAAACCGCTGACAAATCAGCCAAATCAGCCAAATCGAAAAAATCGTCAAAAAAGCAAAAGAAATCCGTGACAATCCCCGAAGCAACAGTCGATCTGGCCAAAAAGCAGTTCAAAGCACTGCTCGCCAACGACAGCAACGATTATTACGCGATTTTAGCCTGGACGCGCCTGCATGAACTGGATCCGGAATACAATGCAGCGCAGGTTCAGACGCCGGTGATACAGAAATTCGATGGCTCAGCAACACAGCCCTCAAACACCGTGCGCCCATGGACCAAAGAATTCACATTCGACGAAAGAGAACTGCTGGCAGGTTTTAAAGATAATGTCGCCAAATACAGCGATATCTTTCCAGACCTTGAACGCGTGGCCTTTTTTAACGATGCCGAACTGTATCGCGAACGAAACCAGACTTTCCGCGTCATCGCATCCGAAGCCCTGGGCATTGGCCGCATGAAGTCACGCCCGACGCCAAAGAACCTGTGGACGACCAAATGGAGTCTGGATGGGCATCTGGTTGACAACCGCAAGAACGATACCGGCGTCTGGGGTATTGCATTAAATGAATACAGGTTTTCATTGCCGGCAGCCAAAGACTTGGCCGCCCGCACGCCCATCGCCGAACGACAGTCTAAAATCTACGAACACGCCGCTGAGTTAAATACATTCGTTAAAAATACCCTTATCGGATTTCACGACTATTACCTCGCTCGCAAATACCACTCACTCCCAAATAAAACCTGCGGTTCCGAAGATACACTCAGAGCATGTTCTATTTTTTATCCGCATGCTTACTCTGATGCCGTATTAAACGCGGTGTCACAATATAATATTTCGCCGGATATTATTTGGGCTGTAATGAATATAGAATCGGCATTCAATCCCGACTCAATTTCACACTCAACTGCATACGGACTGTTACAGGTAATCCCAATGACGGGTTACAAAATCGCCGAAGCTATGCAGTTGCAAGGATTCGGTCCATATGATTTGATTCGCCCCGAAGCATCGATTCCCATGGGCGCATGGTATTTTGACCAGGTTCTGCGCAAGTTCCATGGCTATGTCACCCTGTCGATGGCTGCATATAACGGCGGCCCGCATCAGGTCGCAAGATGGCTCACGGCATACAGCAAAAAGGTTGAACACGACGCTTTTGTAGAACTCATTCCATACAACGAATCACGAAACTACGTGAAAAAAGGTATGGCCAGATTACTCATCTTCCATCGCATAGACGCCGGCGACCCCAAACTATTTTTCGAAATTCCCAACACCCTGCCCGATTCATTCGAAGATATGCCGAATTATTAGATTTTACAAAAATTCTCGGAATACTTGTCGCTTCGAACCGGTTCTATAAATGATAAGACTCTATTCAACGAGCGTGGATATGAAAAAGCAAAGTTGTTTGCTTCACTGCTTTTAGCTTATGACTTATGGCTTATGGCATATAGTGCTCTTTAGCCAACTACAAGCTATAAGCCACATGCTATAAGCCTAACATCCAGACATCGGGTGCGAAAGCACTATCCACACTGGTTAAACATAGCCAATGATAATATGCGTATCATTGTATAACCATTCGAATTTCCACGACACAGAATGATGAGTCATCAAACATAACCAAAAAACTGTCATCTTCGTGACAATTCCATGACATTTACCTCCTATACCATACGCGGAATGTGCATGTGCACATCCCCATTGTAACCGTATTTATACAAAGGAGGGGGCTTAAGCCCAATATGGAAATGGCCATCAAATTAAACCGTTATGAAGTAGATATAGAAAAGGTTACACATTACAATCAGGACCTTTCCTTTAAAACGCTTTCAGAGTTAATCCGCCATTCTGCAGAATCATACAGAGATAGACCTTTTTTGGGAATAAAGGAAAATGGTGAATACCACTGGATGTCCTATGGCGAATTCGACGTAAATATGAGGCGCATGCGTGCTTTTCTCAAAAAGCAGGGCATCACCCGTGGCGACAGAGTGGCTTTAATCACAAGCAATTCACAGGGATTTGCCGAGATCGCATACGCCGCATACGGCCTTGGCGCAATCATCGTCCCGATGTATGAAGTGCAGGCCGAGGAAGACTGGCGCTATATCCTTGAGGATTGCACCCCGGCTCTCATCGTCGTACGCACCCCCAAAATATACAATGTCATCTCCAGGTTTTCGTTCATCGATGCGAACAATATATATATTCTCGATCCTGCCGGCGGCCCCGGACTGCTCGAAACCGCGCATCGCGAAGAACCGCTCGATGCAAGCCTGGACGACGCACGCGAAGACGATATCTGCGACATCATCTATACAAGCGGAACAACGGGAAAACCACGCGGCGTAGAACTCACACATCACAATGTCGTGCACGATGTACTCATATCGGCCTGTATGTTCGATTACGGCTGCGAAGACCGCGTGCTCTCGTTCCTGCCATGGGCTCATGGATTCGGAAAAACTGTAGATTTCTCGCTGTTTCCTGCGCTGGGAGCTGCCGTCGGACTGGCAGAATCCCCAAAAACTATCGCCCAAAACCTCCAGGAAGTCCACCCAACCGTGCTCTGTGCTGTCCCCAAAATCTTCACCCGAATCTACGATCAGATACACATGAAAATGGAATCCAGCCGCGCCATACGAATACTGTTTCAGCGCGCACAACGCGTGATGCATAAAGCCCGGACAGGCAAACTGAATCGTCTGGAAGAAATCGAATACCGCCTTGCAGATCGATTCGTAGCATCCCAAATCCGTCATATCTTCGGCGGTTCGCTCAAATTCTGTGTCAGCGGCGGCGCTTCACTGTCGCGCGAAATCGCCATCTTTTTTGAAGATTTCGGCATCCGCGTGTTCGAAGGCTACGGCATGACTGAGCATTCCCCCGTCATCTCCATCAACTACAATCCCGACAAACTGGGCTCCGTCGGCGTGCCCCTGCCCTCCGTGAAAATCGAAATCGAACCGATTCACGACGGCAGCAACGAACATGAAAATGCCGGAGAAATCGTCGTATCCAGCGAATGCGTGATGAAAGGCTATCACAACAACCCGCAGGCAACGGCGGATATCATCGACGAAAATGGCCGCCTGCACACCGGCGACACCGGCTACATCGACGAGGACGGATTCATCTATATTTTGGGCCGCGTGAAAGAACAATACAAATTGTCCAACGGCAAATACGTCGTGCCTTCCGCACTTGAGGAAGTTCTCAATCGGGCCCCCGAAATCGCTTATTCAGTCGTGTTCGGCGCAGGAAAACCATACAATATCGTACTCCTGCGGCCAAGCGATGCATTGTTGCAAAAATACCTGCCCGATCATTCCGCCGATTCGCCATATCCCGAGGATTTGGCCAATCAATCGCGCATTCGAAGTGCCGTCGGTCAAGCGCTTCAAAAGGCTTGCGAATCGCTGCGCGGATACGAAAAACCACAGAAATTCGCCATTATCCTCGAAGATTTCACCATAGAAAACGGCCTGCTCACACCGGCACTGAAAATCAAAAGACACGCCGTTGAACAGCATTTCCACGACATCATCGAGTCGCTGTATCAGGATTAGTCAGCAAAACCAATCTGTTTTTCTGATTCTGCGCGGGCTATCGGCTTCGCCGATACGCCCCGCGCATCGGGCTGGCTCGCTGCGGGGCGGGGCACAGACCGCCCCCCCGCGCTCGCCACGCCCTCCTGGCGCCCGCTATTTTTGCAGATACGGGCAAACCGCCCGTATCTACAAAAATACGCGGGCGCAACAATCGCTCGCACATTTGCTCCGCGATATGCTATACTATCACGAACGTTCCGCAATGCGCACCGAACTCAAACGCAATCACAACACGGAGCAGCGTTACAATAAACAGAATGAAAGACATCACCGCATCAAAGATAATCGAACGCATAAAAACAAGCACATTCCCCTGTAAAATTGCCATCACGGGTGGACGGCATGTCGGGAAAACGACTGCTTTATTGAAGATATATAAGCAGGCTGCCGCAAACCGACTGGATATTGCCGGGTTTGTAGAATTAGCAGTTTTTAATGGCAGTGACCGCACGGGTTATCGATTTATGGACATTTGTACAAATGAAACGTGCGATGTTGCCCAAAGACTCGATCCAAACGGTTACAAATTCTATGACGAAGCCTGGCAATGGGCAGAACAAAAACTGCTGGCATCTGAGAATCATGCCATCCTGATAATCGACGAACTAGGGCGTCTGGAAGCACAAAATCAGGGGCTTATGCCAGCTCTGCGCGCATCGATGGCACGTCACCCAAGGCATCTGATCGCTGCCGTTCGCGATGACGCCCTCGACGCAATTGCATCCAGCATTGGCGGATTTGATGAGATTTGCAGGATTGCTCCTATACAATAATAATTGACACGTATTATTCAGACATTCCCTAAAGAGATGTATATGAGTAATCAACAAATAAAATCAGATTATCCTAAAATAGATGCCCGCAACATTTAGCGCAGGATAGCGAGCACCATCGAAAAAGCCGCGTATCGCGCAGCGATAGCGGCTTTGCGCAGGCGTATCGGCCGCAGGCCGATAGCCGGAGCGCGTCGGGCGTATTGGCGCAGCCAATAGCCCGCGAAATAATATATATATTATTTGACTATGTTTAACCAGTATGGATATAGTTTTCGCCCCCGATGTCGGGAAGTACAGGCTTATAGATTGTAGCTTATAGCTTGTAGTTGTCTGAGAAACACCATAAGCCATAAGCTATAAGCTAAAAGCCATGAAGCAAACGACTTTGCATTTTCATATCCACGATCGTTAAACAGAGGCTATTATTTCGTCTTTAACGGCGATATTCTGAATTCAACTTCAACTTTCGTATCAAGGAAGATATCCCTTGATTTATCCGCAGGAATGACCCAGCTTTCCGGATAATAACTAAACTTTATCGCACCAGCAAACATCCTGCGCATATTGGTAACACTTGACACATCCCATTTATCAAGGGGCTGGTTGAACTTGGTGGCTTGATAAAACATCCTGCGCATGTTGGTAACCTTTGACACATCCCACTTCTCAAGCGGCTGGTTGAACTCGGTGGCTTGAGAAAACATATCCTGCATATCGGTCACGTTTGACACGTTCCACGCTTCGAGCGGCTTATTGAACCATTTGTTCCAATGAAACATCCTGCGCATATTGGTGACCTTTGACACATCCCACTTTTCGAGCGGTTGGTTATAATCGGCAACAGCAAACATCGAGCTCATATTGGTCACGTTTGACACATCCCACTTTTCGAGCGGCTGGTTGAAGAGCGTAGTTCCCGAAAACATCCCGCTCATATTGGTCACGTTTGACACATCCCACTTTTCGAGCGGCTGGTTGAAACTGGCA